>CAKVCS010000064.1 GCA_934725785.1 uncultured Bacteroidales bacterium
ATGTGAGGCTGTAGAACCTCCTCTCCATGTCGGCGGACCGCTCTTTATAGACGGAGTCGGCGCCTACGGGTGTCTTGTACCAGTCGCGGTAGCTTTCTATGCGTATTTCCCCGTGGTCAAGCCTTACGCCGGCCGTCAGGCGCAACTTTTCCGTAACTTCCCACTTGTCCGTAGCGTACGCTCCTGCGCTCATTTGCTCGAAGTCTGGCAAGATGAATCCCCACCCGCCACGCCGGTTGCGCTGATACTCAGCACCGCCTCCGGCTTGGAGCTCGTGTCTGCCCGCTGTGACAGTCGCTTTAGCGTTGGCCGCAAGGGTCCGTTTGTCAAAACTGCGCTCAAGCGGGTCGGATGGCTTCGGCATATAGCCGTGAGACGCTGGTTCAGAGAGCTCTCGCTGTCTGTTGGCCTGGTAGGCGAGGCTTACTTCCGCCGTGCAGCCCTCCCCGCTCAGGTAGGTGTGGCAGGTCGCGAGGAAATGGTTCGCCGTGTGGTAGGGCAAGTCTATGTCGCGGCGCGAGTCGTCGTATGGAATGCCCGACAGCCTCACCTCCAGCCCGTGCGCATTGGCGAAGAATCCGGCCTTCGTGTCCACGTCCGACGCGTGTAGGCTGATTCGGAGTCCGTTGACGGCGTACCCTACTGTCAGTCCGCCGTTTTTCTCACAGCCCGCCGTGTTGCGGAGGCGGTGGTCCTTTAGCTTGATCCAATACGAGTAATACTCTATGCTGTCGGCAGGGATGGCATAGTCGGCATAGTCCACCACTGTGGCGTTGGCCTTGTACCAGAATCTGCCGAGCCTGCCTGCCAGTCTGGCCGAGGCCCCTGCGGACTCGTTGTTGCTCCGCCCGAATATGTTCACTCGTGCGCCAAGCGTCTCGGTCGGCTCAATGTTGCTCCTCAGGTTTATCACGCCGCCTATAGCGTCCGAGCCGTAGGTAAGAGCCGATGGGCCTTTTATCACCTCGGCCCGCTCGACGGCAAATTGGTCAACCTCCAGTCCGTGGTCTTGCCCCCATTCCTGGCCTTCGTGCTTTATGCCGTCTTCGGCCACCAGCACGCGGTTGAACCCAAGCCCGCGTATGGCAGGCTTCGCGCTTGCCGAGCCCACGCTCATCGCCTGCACTCCGGGCAGCTGGCTAAGCGTCTGCATCAGAGATCCCTTGAAGTTCTCGTTTATGTACGTATCGCCCACGCTCGCTGCGTTTAGCGGCGTGCTCATCCGTAAATATTCGTTGCGGCGTCCGTGAGCCACCACTTCTTCCAGTGACACGCCGTCCCTCATCATCTGTCCTACGCTGTCTGCCACGGCCGACGGCCTCGCCAAGTCTTGGGGCGAGGGAGTGGCCGCCGCCTTTGACAAGGCAAGGCAGCGACAGACGACGAGAATAAGAAGTGCGGCGCGCGCCAACTTCTTTTTCCTCATCTCTCAAAAAGTTTATTGAGTAATCAACATCAGGCTGTATCAAAAAATAACCATACAGCCTCTGGTCGCCGTATCAGCCGACAACCATTTTGGGAATGACATCAAAAAAACTATAAAGACAGGGATGCTGGTGGCGCGCGGGAGGGATACGAGTAGCCGCCGCGGGTGTTTACGAGCGGGTTGTGGGCTTTGAAGGCTACCCGGTGGGCGTCGGCTATGTCTGCGGTTTTGAATGCCGATGCCGCAAAATATGGTAATAAGTGAAGATGGCAGAGTACGCAGAAGTGCGCCGGGGCGTGTCCCTCACTTATGTGCCCCTCGTGATGGATGTGGTGCTCGCAGTCGTAGCAATATGGGGCATCGGCATCCCCGTCCGCTTCCGAGTGGTGGTGGACAGAGATGGCCACCAGCATTGGCATGTACACCAATACCAGCAGCCATGCGGCCAGTCTCCTTCTGTGGGCTATGTCACGCATCGCGATCTCTAACCAGTTTTCCCAATGCCAACGTCAGCAAAGGGCGGGGCGGTGTTTTACACACCACTGCTCGGTAAAGTTATAGATTATTTCTTGTGTCCATATCGCGAAATGTCTTTTTCCTCCAAAACGTCAATGAGTACATTCATCCGCTGAAAAATTGCAGTGTTTCACCGATTGCCGATTTATTCATAAAAAGTTAATTTTACGTTTGAATGCGGGGGTGTGGCCGCGGCCTTGCGCCTCCGTCCGAAAATGGATAAACACACAAAAGAATCAGTTATATGGCAGAAAAGAAAAGGATAGCCGTAGTGGGATACGGCAACATAGGCAAGGCGGCTGTTGAGGCTCTCTCCATAGCCCCCGATCTCGAGCTCGCGGGCGTCGTACGCCGCAACCCGGCAGAGCCGCAGCCGGTGGAACTCACCGGGGTGGCCGTCGTCGACGACATCAAGAAGCTCGGAAAGGTCGACGCCGCCCTGCTCTGCACCCCGACGCGAGCCGTCCCCGAGACCGCCAAGGCCATTCTCGCCCAGGGCATAGCCACGGTCGACTCGTTCGACATCCACACGCGCGTGCCCGAGCTCCGCGACGAGCTTGACACGGTGGCCAAGCAGCACGGCACGGCCGCCATCATCTCGGCCGGCTGGGATCCGGGCTCCGACTCTATGATTCGCGCCATCCTCGAGGCCATGGCGCCCAAGGGTCTCACCTACACCAATTTCGGCCCGGGCCGCTCGATGGGCCACACGGTCTGCGTCAAGAGCAAGGAGGGCGTGAAGGACGCTCTCTCCATGACCATCCCCCTCGGCACCGGCATACATCGCCGAATGGTCTACGTCGAGCTCAAGGACGGCTACAAGCTCGCCGACGTGGCCGCCGAAATCAAGGCCGACGACTATTTCGCCCATGACGAGACCCACGTCATCGAGGTCCCGTCGGTCGAGGCCCTCAACAATGTCGGCCACGGCGTCAACCTCATCCGCAACGGAGTCTCCGGCGTCACGGCCAACCAGAACTTCCGCTTCCTTATGGAGATCAACAACCCCGCCCTCACGGGTCAGGTCCTCGTCTCGTGCGCCCGCGCCGTGCTTCGCCAGAGGCCCGGCTGCTACACCATGATCGAGATCCCGCCGGTCGACCTCCTCCCTGGCGACCGCCGCGAACTCGTCAAGCGTCTTGTGTAACCGCACAAAAATCAGAGCGTGATGAGGAGGCTTATAGCATTCGTAGTATTATGGGCTATTGCGGCTGTCGCCGCTCTTGCCGCAAGGGACGTCCGCGTCAAGTCGGGCGACGTCAATGTGCTCAAGGAGAAAGTCGCGGTCGTCTGTGTGCTCGACATCGAGGGCGCCACTTGGGAGGACGATGAGTCTTTCAAGGAGCATTGCGATGAGGATTACGACTTGCGCGTCAAGCTGCTCAACGAGTCATGGCCACAGTTCTTCGCCCAGTATTCCGAGGGCCCGGTTGTTTCACCAGACGCCCCGAAATACAAGGTAGTCTTTAAGATAACAAAGTTTGAGAAGAGCATAGCCAAGAGTATGTGGGGTAAGATTGGTGTCGAATTCTACGGCGAGATTTCGTTCATAGACTTCGCCACGGGTCAGCCTGCGCTTGTCGTCACCATCGACGGCAAGGAGGGCAAGTATGACTACGTTGAGAACGACCGCTACCCCAAGACCATGGAGGCCGTCTGCGAATCCCTGTTCGGACTGCTGTAAGCTGCGGCTCATAGCGGCTCCGCGAATTGACAAAGGCAGGCGCGGCATCCATTCGTGATGCCGCGCCTGCCTCGTTTTCCGTACGCCTGCCGCTTAACTATAGAGAAACATGCGGCAATATTATGCAAAAAAAAAAGAACACCCGGTTCGCACCAGATGCCCTCACTCGCTCACCAAGTAGGACTTGAACCTACGACCCTCTGATTAACAGTCAGATGCTCTAACCAACTGAGCTATTGGTGAAGATATATTCTCGGACTCCTAACTTGGAGTGGACTGAAATCGGCTGCCCTGCCAAGGCCGGCCTTGCCGAAGTGCCAGACGGTTGTTCCCGAAAAGCGAGAGCAAAATTATGCACTTTCCCCGAATTAGCAATATCTTTGCCCTGTTTTTTAGCGGTCAATCTTTGACGGCTTCGTTCTAAGCCTTGATTCTCAGGCTTTAGTAAACAAAAAAATCATCATTATCAGGCTCTCCTCCATGCGCTGGAGCGTGGGCCTCGCTTCGGCGCCAAGCAACTCACATCACACCTACCTGAAAATAGTGGAAGCAAAAGTCCTCGGGATGGGCAACGCCCTGGTCGACATCCTCGTCCGCGTCCCTAATGATAAAATCCTCTCGCAGTTCAACCTGCCCAAAGGAAGCATGCAGCTTGTCGACGACGAGCAGTCTGCCGAAATAGTCGAGGCCGTCAAAGGGCTGCACCCGACCATAGTCTCGGGGGGCAGCTCGGCCAACGCCATCTACGGGCTCGCCAACCTCGGCATCCAGACGGGTTTCCTCGGCAAAATCGGCGTAGACGAACTCGGGAAGCGCTACGAGGCCGACCTTGAGGTCAATGGCGTGGACCCCATACTAAAGAAGTCGCAAACCCACTCCGGTTCATGCATCTCGCTCATAACGCCCGACTCCGAGCGAACCATGTGCACGTGCCTCGGAGCCGCCGTGGAGCTCACCAAAGAGGATCTCGACGAGGCTCTTTTCGAGTCATACACGCATTTCTACGTCGAGGGCTTCCTCGTCCAGAACCCCGAGCTCATCGAGTGCGCTCTCAAGATGGCTCACGAGAAGGGCCTTACCACAATCCTCGACCTCGCCTCGTACAACACAGTCGAGGACAACCTCGAGTTCATGCAGCGGCTAATAAGCCGCTACGTCGACGTGGTCTTTGCCAACGAGGAGGAGGCCACGGCCTTTACGGGCAAGGAGGACGAGGAGGCGCTCAACGAGATAGGCGAGCTCGCCGACATTGTCATCCTCAAGCAGGGGCGCCGTGGCAGCCTTGTCAAGGTGGGCCATGAGAGGCTGCATTGCGGAATCATAGAGTGCAACGCCATCGACACCACGGGCGCTGGCGACCTCTACGCGGCTGGCTTCCTATGGGGGCTCATCGGCGGGCTTCAGCCCATCAAGTGCGCCACGGCTGGGGCCATCCTCTCCGGCAACGTCATTGAGGTCATAGGGTCCAAGATGGACGCCAACAGGTGGACCTCCATAAGGCAGGAGCTGAAAAAACTTTAACCTCCCCATCTTTACCCGCAATATGAAATTTACCGACCTCAGGCTCCTGCAGCCCGTTTTGCAGGATAACATAAAGGCTCTCGGCTTCAACCGCCCGACCGACATACAGTTCAAGGCCATCCCGCACATCCTCGATGGCGAGGACATCATGGCCATAGCCCAGACCGGCACGGGCAAGACAGCCGCCTTCGCGATCCCCGCAGTCTCCAACCTGATTCGCGACCGCCGCCGATTCGGATACAAGGGCGTCCGATGCGTCGTCATGGAGCCGACTCACGAGCTCGCCGCGCAGGTGGCCGGAGTCATTAAGCAGTTGGCAAAAGGCACCGACGTCTCGGTGGTCGCCATTCACGGAGGCGTCAGCCAAGACAACCAGATAGCCCTCCTTAAGGGGGCGGCGGATGTAATTGTGGCCACGCCGGGGCGTCTCTTCGACCTCGCCGCGCAGGGCTTCCTCATCCTCTCGCAGACGCAAATCCTCGTAGTCGACGAGGCCGACCACATGCTCGCGCTCGGCTTCTACAACGACATCTCACAGCTCGTGCGCCGCCTGCCCAGGCACCGCCAGACGCTCTTCTTCTCCGCCACCATCGACGCCAAGATAAA
Organism: uncultured Bacteroidales bacterium; assembly: GCA_934725785.1. Classification (GTDB taxonomy): domain Bacteria; phylum Bacteroidota; class Bacteroidia; order Bacteroidales; family Marinilabiliaceae; genus W3P20-009. The sequence continues at coordinate 5,754 of CAKVCS010000064.1, forward strand.
GGAGCTGGCTTACTCGCTCGTGTATAAGGCCGTCAGGATTGAGATGAGCCAGAACAAGGTGGCGAAGAACGTCACGCACCAGGTCCTCAGCGTCACTATGGACGAGAAGAGGTTCTACCTTGAGCGCATTGTCCGAGAGAACCCCGAGGCCCACATAATAGTCTTCGTCCGCACTCAGGTCAGGGCCGAGCGGGTCCAGGCGGCCATGAGGCGCGTGGGCATTGACTCCGCCCATCTGCACGGCGGCATGTCGCAGCCCGAGAGGAACAAGGCGCTCGACGACTTCCGCACATCGGCCGTCAGGATGCTTATCACGACCGATGTCGCCGCGCGAGGCATAGACATCCCAGCCGTGGACTATGTCGTGAACTACGACGTGCCGGACAAGCCCGAGAACTACGTCCACAGGGTGGGGCGCACCGGCCGAGGCATGGCTAAGGGCTACGCGCTCACTTTGGCCGACCCGGGCGAGAAGGAACTTATTGACGCCATTGAGCGCTATATGGGCGAGGCCATATCCATCCTGCG
>CAKVCS010000065.1 GCA_934725785.1 uncultured Bacteroidales bacterium
GTTGAACGCCCCCCCGCCCTCTTTCTTGGCCGAGGCGAAGACGTTGAGCATGACGGCGAAGAGCGACAAGACCTCGTCCTCGCCAATGAACTCGTCTCGCAAGTCGACAATGACAAGGCGGCCAGGCCTCAGGCACTCGCCGAGTGGCGCGGAGTCGTCTATATACTCCTCGACGAGGTCGAGCCTCTGCAGGGCCAGCCCCCTCTGCGCGGCGGAGAGGGAGGAGTCGGTCTCGACACCCGCCCTCATATTGGCCAGCGACATGTCGTGCTTGCACGCCTTCATTATGAGCTTGAGGTGCTTGACGTAATCCACATCCGCCCCCTTGCCGCCAAGGATGTACATCCAATCCTCCACTCCGAGCTCATTTGCCGCAAAAGTCAACGGACGCACAGATACCCCGGGTAATTCGGCTTGGCGGTCATCGACCATGGAAGCCGGCGTGAGCAGCACCACGTCCGCCAGGCAACCCGGCTCGGCCCCATACTCGGCTTTCAGCTTGGCGAGCTGCGCGGCATCGTCGTTGGGGAAGACGATGGAGGTGAGCCCCGGCGCGCAATCCAGGCTCTCGCTATAGTGGAAAACGACGCCAGCCAAGGGCGCCGGCAATTGGTTAATCCCGCCGAAGGGCTTGAGCGCAGACTCAACCAGCGCACCAAGGGTATAGCTCCCGCCCGCCCCCGGCTCCCCCAGCAGGCTGATGACGCCGCACCCGTTGAGATCCAGGCCGACAGTCTTGCGCTCCGGCTTGGTTTTTCCTATTATGGCGAACTGCGGAGAGTCGGCAGCCGCGCCTATGGTGACGTCGCACCGTAAACCACCAGCCTGAGAACGTGGTGGCGCAGGAGCGATGACCCGCGCCGCAGCGGAATCGGCATAATGCGCAGCCGGAGCCACGGTTGGCTGCGAAAGGTCAGACGTGGCAGGATGCTCAGGGGCAGCGGCCTCAACAATTGGTTCAGACGGGGCTGGCGCGACGCGCACGTCAACATCCGCGGCACTGCTGGCCGTCACCTGCTCAGCGAGCCAACCATCAATAGCCTCCTTATGGCTTGGCTCGAACGCCTCTAAGGCCTCACGGCTAAGCACTTGGCTTGCGGCCGAGGCGACAACATCCTTGACGACGGAGCCGCCCAAAGAGATTGCGCAGACATCGTCTTGGCAAGAGACCTCGACACCTTGAGCCAAATCGGTGCCGAAAACCATGCCCACGCGACGGAAGCGGAGAGCATAGTCGCTATCCAATCGGCTGAAGAACAAAAGGTAAGCCTCGGCTACGGACTGGCCGATGCGGCCATATCGGAGCGCACGGCGTGCATAGAACGAAAGCATCTCGCACAGGTCGAGCGTCTTGAAATCACGGTCGAGACGGTCTCGCCCGTCGGGCTTAACCTCGAACAGTAGACGCAGAGTCCGCTCAGTATCCGCAATGCGTGCGGTGATGCGCTGACGCGCATAGTCGGCCTCCTCCTGACGCCGCAAGCCGCAGGCCTCGGCATCCACTATGGTGAAGACAATCTCGTTGGCAACGGGGTTCGCGCTGACGAGCAGCAAATCCGCCATGTCGCGCTCCGCCCCATTGGCCGCGACATTCAGCTCGCCGTGCAGGGCGAGAGGCACCACGAAGGCCTCGCCAAGCAGACCGGCTATATGAAGGACCCTGCTCGCGAGCATGACCCCAAGCACGTCATCATAGTCCCGCCGCAAGACGTTAGCCCTCAGCACGAAAGAGCCGCTGACAGCCCTAATGTCGTCAAGCAGGCTCGCCACGTCCTCCTTCGGAATGGCCGAGCCAAGAAGGCCGAGGCTCGACCGCAGGGCGTAATAGACCTCACTCGTGGGCTTGGCGGTGAGATATGGGGTGACGCCCGCGCCGTTGGCGCATGGCACGTAGTCGAGAATATACGGGACGACATCGGGCTTCCCGCCCATGGGCTGGTCGTAGAACTCGGGGCCCATATCCCTGGCGTAGGTGACGACCCAGTCGGAGACATCGTGTGCGAAGTCGAGCATCATCTTGTCGGCATCGCGCAAGACGAGGCTTGCCGAAGGGGCCTCGCCCGCATACGTTGCCGACATCTGAGAGGCCGCGAGCGACTGGAGCGTGGCGAACAGATCGACCCCGACATTGGCCACGCCAGACAACGGGCGGGAGACAGGAGACGGGGAGAAGTACCTGTTCCAGCAGTAGGCCGGAGCATCCGCGTCGGCACCATCGGCGTCGACGAAGCCGCGGGTCACGACGCCATTGACAAAGAACGAGCGCGCGAAGCCCGACTGTCGACAGAGCGCGACCTTAGTGTGGAACGGGTTGACAAGAAAGGACAAGTGCGCCTGGAAGAGGTGCGGGTCGCGGACAAAGTCGGCCACAGAGTTGACAGAGAAACGGAGCTTCGGGAACAGGCTGTTACCCGTAGCCTGTGAGAACTGCTCGGCATATTCCGCTATGCCAGCCTCGGGGTTCATAAGCTCCTGAAGCGCGGAGCCCGGCCTGAGCATATCATCCTCGGCAAAAAGCCTGACCTCGTATGAGAGCCGCGCGGCATTGTCCGGCTTGGCCTCCATGGCCTTGAGAGCCTCGGCGAAAGCGTAGGCGTCGCCCGCATTGAATATGTTGATGACAAGCTTGTTGGCGTAGGGATGCGCCTGAATGTATGTACTTATGAGGCTTGAGACGAGCCTTGCGTCGACATCGCCGTCAATGACCTTCTCCTTGCTGATGTTGAGGAGCCTGCTCACGTAGGCCTTGAGCTGCCTGGCCTCGGAAGCGCCCGCCGCCGCACCATAATTGGCCAGCGCGTAGAGCCCCCAGCCGAAAGTTAGTTCGCCGACATAGATGAAAGGCGGGCGCAAGACGCCATCGGTAAGCGAGAGCGGGGCCACGTCCTGCGGCAATTGGCCGCAGAAGAGCTTGTCGAGCTGGCCCCTCCACGCCTTGGAGTAGGCTTCGGCATCCGCGACCGTCTTGGCCTCCCAATTGTCAAAAAGCTCACACAGCTCCACCACCCACGCCAGGCGCAGCGGGTGAAGTGGCGTGATGAGCCTGACGCGCGAGAGCGAGCCATCGGGCATCTCGACATCGAGCCACACAGTGTCGGCGTTTTGCAGGCCTACGACCTCGTCCGCCTCGAGCCCGGCCATAGCCTCGCCGCCGAGCCAATCGGAATATTCGGCGACATATCGCCTTATCAAATCAGCGTTGGCGAAAAAATCGAAAGTAGCGACAAGCCCCGTATTGTCCGAGACGGAGCTTTGAATCTGCTCAAAGAGCCTCGCCCTGAGCTCAAGCAGGCAGGAGGGCATAGCGCCACGCACCGGGCATGGGCTGAAAGAGACGTCCCTCAGCTCTCGCTCGGTGGCGTTGCCCCCAAGAGTGGCGTGGACAATGCCGACCTCGGCCGGGTGGGCGTAGAACTCGCGCTCGAGGCCAATGAGCTTATTGGCGAGCAGCAGCTGATACGCGAAAGCGTTGCCGAAATCGAAAAGAAAAGTGCTGGCGTGCGTCCCGACCGTCCACTGCGTGTCTGCGCCGGGCTCGGCCGCGGCAGCGAGCGCCTCGCCGCTGAAAGCCGCAATGCGCAAATCGGCCTGCGCCTGAAAAAGCGCGTCGACCTTGGCCCGCTTGCCGAAATCGGCGGTTTGGGCGTCATCGTCATCCTTCTGGATGGAGAAGACCTCGGTCTCGTTGCTATACGCCACCTTGTTCCTTGTGCGGAAGGCCTCCTTGTCCGCCGACTCGTCCTGCTGGAGAATCTTCCGCCAAGCCGCCTCGTTAGCCGCCTGCTTGAAGCTGTTTTGCGACTCGAGAGGCAGCTTATTGTCATCGAGCGCCCTGACCCTAAGGAGGTACTGCCCATCCTCGATGGCCTCGTCGAGCTCGATGTTCACGGAGAATGTCTTCTGCGCATTGCGGCGTGCGCCGACCGACACTTTTTTTATGCTTCCGACCTCCTCGAAATCCTCAAACTTGACGAGCAGGACCTCGTAGTAGGCGATGGAAGGCTCATCCTTGGGCGACGGGTTGGTTGAGACCACAAGCGAAATTTTCCGCTTAATGGCCTTGCCCCCCACCTTGTCGGCATCCTTGGGGAAGAGCAGCAGGAAATCGCCCTCCTTGTCTCGAATCAGCTCCTTGGACTTGTCGACGCCAGGCTTCAGGCTGGCCGTGACCTCCACGGGCCTGGCCGCCCCGTTGGCGTCGGACGGCCAGTCGGCCACGTTGAGCTCCGGATGGTTGTAAAAGACATCGGCGCACAGCGCCATACGGTCCGCGACCTTGAGGCCGTTGAGAAACTTCAATATCTGGCCCTGCATGGTTCCCTTGGGCATGTGGAGCGCCGCCACACGCTCGGCGGGAGTGCGCGAGAAATCGCAAATGACGTCGGCGCAGCGCGTCTGGTTGACCACGAAACGGCGGCTCATGCCGTCTGTGTCGCCCGCGAGGAAGTCCCTGTCTGGCAGCAGGCCGAAAAGGAAAAGTCCGTCACCCCACGCCTTGTCGGCATATCCGCACTTGTCGACAAAGAGGAGATATCGGATGAAATCCATGCCGGTGGGCTGCAGGTGCCTTTTGGCGAGGCCCTCAATGCGCCGCCACCTCACTATGAAATCGGGAGGGATGCGACGCTCGAGATAGCCAAGGAAACGCGGTTGCAGCTCGGCGGCATTGAGGACCTGGAAAGTCGCGTCGCCATAAGAATCCTCTGCCGCCGTGCGGCTGCTGGCGGGAATGAGCGCGAGCAGCGGCCGCGTGGCGTCGTTTCTCAGCTCGATGAGCTTAGAGGCCCGGATGAAGTCATCGCCCGACAGTTCATCGGAGAGGATGAAGACATCAACATTCTTGTTGACCCGCCTCAGCGGCGCGATGACCTTTCGCAGCTGCGGGAGCGCGAGGCCCACGAGCTTGAGGCAATGGCCAGGCGCGGCCTGCTTGAGGATGGGAGCGTACACCTCCACCGCGAAGCTCAGGAACTTATCGTAGAAAAGTGACTTAACGTCTATCATACAAATCGGAAAGCGGAATTATAACTTGTAACGGGGGCGGACCCTCTGCAACACGCAAGCGTCGCTGAGGTCGGTGTAGAAGCCGACCTGCCGCAGCTTATCCTTGAAAGCAGAGACATTCTCGGCGAAAGCCGCATGAGTCTCGACATCGGCCGAGGCGAAGCGCGGCTCGTCAACACCATTGACAATCAACCCATAACGGTTCCTAATCAACTTAATCAGCTCATCGATGGAGAGGGAGTGGGTCTCGAAGCCGCCCGAGGCGGAAGGCCTGAGCACCAGCAGCTGCACCAGGGTCTCCAAGAGCTTGGATCCGACAGCCCCCCTGCGCTTATGCTTGCGCGCCCGGGAGCGAGAACGCCCGTCGGCCATGAGCATTGACGGCGAGTTCTTCATGGCCACGGCATCGAGGAACTGGCGGAGGTACTTGTATTGCGAATTGCCGAGGTTGGAGACCTCGAGCACGTGGACGTACTTGCCGAAGTAGTCGCCGCGGTCGTAGAGCTCCAGCAGCTCGTCGAAGTCTTTCTTGTCGAAGCCCTTTTCGTCATTGTCGGGCAGGGACTTGCGGATGGCGTCGAGTTCGTGCTTCATGGCGCTGACGTCGACTCCGCGCTTTATGGCCGCCAGCACCTCGCCGACACCGCAGCTTGCGAACTCGGACAGGTTCTGCTGTACGATATCGACCATATACGTGGCTCGGATGTATGGGCGGAAACCATTGAGGACGAGGTCAATGTCGCTGGTGGCGATGTTGGACACCTTGCTGTCGAGATTGTCCGTGACGTCGACCACCAGGGACCAGTCGTCATCGACATCCGTGGTCCCGGCCTCGACCATCCTTGGCAGAAGATGCACGGCCTTCATGGTGTAAAGGGCGAGGTGGAAACCGCAGAGGATGCGGAAATAGTCAATGAAGACAGGCCTGGGCAATACATCCTTGTAGGCCAGAAGCCTCCTGACGTCGTCATTGAACAAGTCGGCCTGCCCCTTGAGGAGTGGCTTCACGCTCGATATGGTGTCGTTGAAAGACAAGGACTCGGATAGCCTGCCCGCCATTAGAATAACCCCCGCCGTGTCGACATCGTTGACCTTTTGCGGCTCTACGACCCTCGACTCGAAATTCCAGCCAACGGACAGGTATTGGCGCAGCGCGTCGAGCACGTCGGGCGCGTTTCTCAGCATTATGTAAAGC
>CAKVCS010000066.1 GCA_934725785.1 uncultured Bacteroidales bacterium
CGAGTTCTCTTTCGAGGAGCATGACGAGATGATGACATACTCCCTCTCCATCCCGTTCGTCTCATCCATGGTCTTCGCCGCCAGCATGAAGAAGACCGACGCCCCAGGCACCACTTTCGCAAAGCATTTGGCCATTGCCAAGGGCGTTCTCTCCGAGGACGACTACCTCGTCTCCGAGATTCTCTTCAGCCCTTACACGCCCGAGAAGGTGAACAACGTGATCAGCCAGATGGAGGATCTCCTCGAGATTATCAAGCGACGCGACTCGGCCGAGATGAGCAAGTATCTCAATAGGCTGCGCGAGAATATCAAGCAGTGATTTAGCCCTGCGCATGTAAAGCACTCAGCCCCGTCTGGATTATTCCCGACGGGGCTGAGTCTTTTATATGCATGCGGTTGGGCCTGCTCTATAACCTTGGCGCTCTCCAGTCTGGTTTCACAGCCTTGCGTTCACCCATGTCTCAAACTCGCTGAAGTATCCGGCGTTCTCGCTTAGCCATGCCAGGCACTCAGCCCTGTATGCCGGCTCCATAATGAAGTATATCATCGGGCGCGTCAGGCCGCGGGCGTGTATCTCTATCAGGAAGTCCGCATACTCCACCTGCCAGAAGTCCAGGTTCTCTTCGCCCGTCTCTCGCATAGCTGCCAGCAGGCTGTCCGTGCGCTCGGCAAGCGCCTCTATCATCTCTGCGCTCCTGTCTCCCTTGGGGCGGATGCTGTCGCGGATGGAGTCTATCCGCTTCTCCATCATTTCGCTATACTTCTCTTCAGCCTCGCGTCTACCCAGCAGGTCTATTCCGAGCCCTCCTCGCCGCCACAGGCGCGTCAGTCGTTCGGCGGCGGCCTGCCTGCCATAGTCCGATGCCGTCAGCATGTAGCGGTACAGCGGCAGCATGGCCTGATACCTGTGCCCCCGCGCGGTCTCTATGTCCGACATCAGCTCGTGGGCGGGGGTGAGCTGGCGGTTGGCCTTTATCGCCTTCTGGCATATCTCTGCCGCCTTGGTCTGGTGGCCTATGGTGTGCAGGTGCTTGGCGTAGTAATACATCCCCTCGGCGTGCCCCCTGCGCGTCAGGCGGCGATACATCCGGCGTGCAGCCTCAGTGAAGCCTTGCCTCTCGCGGCATCGGGCCTCTATCAGCAGGGCGTCGTCCTTCATCCCGAAGTCTCTCTCCTTGCCCATCGTTTTTGCGTCGCTTAGGGCGCGCACCACGTTGCCCATCTCCAGGTATGCCTGCGTCCGCTCTATCCGGGCCCGCTCCGTCGGCACTTTCGAGTATATGTTTATGGCTTCCGAGAAGTTGCCCACGTCGGCATATCCGCGGGCCGCGTTCATCAGGCTGTCTTCGCGCGCCAGGGCGCCGCCATCGGTGTATGCGCTTTGCGCGTGTGAGGCCACGGTGGCGGCTATCGACGCCACAAGTAGTATGTTTCGCATCTTCATGTTATTTCTTAGTGTCACTTTTGGCTCTCGAGCGGCTCACCATCAGCACGCCGCTGAAGACGAGAGCAACGGCCGCGCCTTTCACCCACCCGAACGCCGTCAGCCCAAGGTATAAGGACGCAACGGCCGAGACGACGGGCTGGACGTAATTGTACGAGCTGACAACCGTTGGGCGCAGAAGCCGTTGGCCTATCGGCACAAGGAAGAATGTCATCACCGTCCCGACAAACACCACGTATGCCACCTCCGTCCATACCTCTGCCGGCACCTGAGTGAACTCTATGTCCGCCAAGCTTGGTCCCGAGAATGGCAGCGTAACAGCCGTGGCTGAGAGGAACATCCACTTCATCAGTGTCACCGGGCTATATTTGCCCATCACGCGTTTGCACAGAACAAGGTAGAGGGCGAAGCTCAGCTGGGCGCCGAGGCACATGGCGTCGCCCAGCGCATGGCCCGTGTCGAATGTCAGCCCGTCGCCGTTGCTCATCACGAGCAGTACCGCCCCGGCAGTGCCCACAGCCACGCCCCCGGCTTTAAGCCCCGTTATTGGTTCTCCCAGTATGGCGGCGGCCAGTAGCATGGTTATTATTGGCAGCATGGTGGTGACCACCGATGCGTCAACGGGCGATGTGAAGGCTATGCCGCATATGAACAGGTTCTGATTGAACGCCACGCTGAGCAGGCCGCCCAGCAGGATGAGGGGCATGTCGCCTCGTTCCACCCTCTCGCTTTTCGTGAGCAGGGACAGAAGCCAGAAGCACGCCGTCGCGCCTATCATCCGGAAGGCGGGAAGCACCACGGCGCTGATGCCGTTTGAGGCAAAGTAGTTGAGGGCCTCTTTGCTTATGGGGGCCATTAAGCCCCACATTATGTTGGCGGCCAGCATGGCTGCGTGGCCTGGCATGGCGCGCCTCGTTTTTTCGTTCACCTGTATCGTAATCTTTGTCGCTGTCGCCCCCTCTATTTTGGGGACTTTTACGTCGCTAAGTTACCCATTACGGGCTTACCATCTTGGCTTGTTAATCTTCATTAACCGCGGCGCGCCATTTCGCTCCGCGCATGCCTTGCGTAACCATGCAAGGAGGAAAGAGAGATCCGCCTCCGCGGCGTGTGTGTCACGTCGTGGGGGCGGATTATCTTCTCTTTCGGAACCGGTAGGTGCTACTTCTTCACTACCTTCTCGCTCTTGCTGCTGCCGTCCGAGAATATGGTGCGCACTATGCAAAGGCCTCGCTGGAGGCCGGCAAGCCTTGCTCCGCCAATTGAGTAATACTCCACGGCCGCGATGTCGGCGATGTCGGACTCTTTGATGCCCGTCGGGTCGTCGTCATCGTCCCCGGTCTCCTCTTTGCTCTTCATTATGGTTATCGACATGTAGTTCAAGCTGCCCGAGCCTTTCAGCTCCACCTCGTTCACGCCCGCTGGCACGGTGTATTTCCCCGTCACCTGCGATGTGCTTGCCGACGAGGCTATTTTCTCTCCGTTGGCGAGCAAGTCGCGTGAGCCGTTGCTGCTTCCTGTGTTGGCGAACGCTATGTATAGTATGTCGCCCTCTCCCACTGGCACCACGATGCTCATCGATCCCTGGATATATTGGCCTTTCTTCTCGTCGAAGCTTACGAGAGCCTTGCCGTCGAATGTCAGGCCGTCCGTCTCCGCGAGGCCGAGGCCCTCTTTCGAGAGCGTCTTCTCGTAGCGCGAAGTCTTGTCGCTCTTCTGCGTCCAGCCGTTGCCCGTGTTTGTTAATATGCTCTGTGACTCGCTGCTCCACGACGTGAAGACCCATTTTTTCGAGACCACCGTGTCGTCGTCGTCATCGCCAGAGTCCGCGCCGTCGTAGCTCGGGACGTAGTCCTCGTGCTTCTCGGGGTCACCGCCCGTGCCGGCGAACGTTCCGTAATTGCTGTTCTTTACTCCGTCATAAAGGTCGTATAGTGCTGACATATATGCCTTAAGCTCGCTCTTGAGTTCTGCTATGACACCGTAGTTCTCGTCTTGCTTGGCATTGTCGAACTGCCACTTGAAGTCGCCGTGTCCCATTCGCCCGGCTCCGAGCCAGCCCGTAACAGTCGCCGGGACCGTGGCGGGGTCGTCGGGCGTGCAGGCGTACATGACTTTGCTGTCGGTGTCGAAGTTGCTATACGTCGTGCCGCCCGCCTTGGCGGTCACGCTGCTCGGGACGGCCTCGCCGCGGCTGCTCGCCTCGTATGCGTCAAAGTCCGTGTTGTCCTTTGCGTAGTACACCAGCCTTTTCGCGTTTTTTATCACGTTGTTGTAGGCTTTTATCACTCCGCCGTTCTCTCCGCTGAATGTCCCGTCGCCCGTCGCGTCGGTTCCCTGCTTCGATATGAGCATGGGGTATTTGCAGTTGCGGAAGTAGTTGGCCTCTACGAATGCCGAGCCGCCCATTGTCACGCCCACGCCATATTTGGCGTTGCCGTCAAAGTAGTTGTTATATGCGTGTACGCTCATCGTGCGGATGCGCGGGTGGCGGCTGTCGGAGTGGTCAAACCAGTTGTGGTGGTATGTTATGTAGTTTGGCCCGCTCTCGCTCTTCATTCCGCATAGGCTCGCCTTGCCACTGTCATACAGATGGTTGTAGCTGAACGTGAGGTATTTCGAGTCGCCTTTCAGGTCTATCGTGCCGTCGCCTTTTGCCTGGTCGGAGTCTCCGCCCGTGTTGCCGTAGAAGAGGTCGATGTTGTGGACCCATATGTGCTCGTTGTCCGTGTCTATGGATATGCAGTCGTCCATGCAGAGCATTATGCCAAAGTTGCGGAGCTCGACCGAGCACACGTTGCGCAGCAGAAACCCGAAGCCCCATACGGTTGCGTCGTCACCAACGCCCTCTATGGTTATGTTTATGGGCATGTACGAGTTTGCGCCCTTTATCTGGATTCCCTCCGACGAGCTGAGGAACTTGTCGCAGTCGGTGTCTTTGACTGTGCCTACCAGGCGAATGCACAATGGGCGAGAGTCCGCGCCTTTTTGATAGCCGTATACGATTTGCTGGATGCCCGTGAACGTCTCCTCCTTGCTGCCCGTGTTTATGCCGAGCGATACGCTCTTCGCCGTGTTGGCGGTTACGTATACCACGCGTGCGTTATCCTTGAGAGTGCCGTCGGGTTTGTACGCTCCGAGGCCGTCGGCGGGCGCGAAGGTCACGCCTGCCTTGTTTTTCTTTCCCTCGGTCATGCTGCTGAAGGCGAATCCCGTCCTGTCGTGAGCAGTGGCCGTCAGCTCGCCGGTCTCGGCCGCCTCGGCGGTGTCCTCCGTGCCGTCGCTCTTGACGGGTACGACCTTAAGCGTGTATTTTCCGGCTTTTATGCCTACAGCGTCCGCACGCCCGTATGAGACGTAGTTCCTCACCAGCTCTTTGTCAAGCTTGGTGTAGCTTGCGTCTCCGCTCGCTTTGCAGTACACGTTGTAACTCGAGTAGTTTGTCAAATCGTTTGCCCATTTCACGTAGACCGACTCGAACCACCCGTTGCTCTCCGTTATGTTCACTTTGGCCTCCGCAGTTGATGCGAATGCGGCCATTGCGCACAGAGTCAATAGTTTGTTGCTCATTCTTTGATTATTGTGGTATATTGTTTCTTATGAAGGTCCGTTAATCAATCGTTTGCAAAAGTAAACACAATTTACCCCCCCCTGTGTTAACAAGTACTAAAACGTTAGTCTTGCGGCATGGCTGAGTGCCTTTTTAGTGTGATTAAAGAAGGACCCGTTTTTTTTAGACTGTGGGTTTGGTGAAAATAAACTTGCCATGTGTCATCTCGACACATGGCAAGTGGGTGGCTTGTTTGTGAGCGGTTAGCCAGCGGCTTCACGCGCTCTGTGTTTTTTTAGGCCGTTTGTGTGTATAGGCCAAGCTGTTCATTTCATCTCTTTGTAGTCCGATATGTTTTTGACGCCCTCAATATGATTGGTCTTTATGTCTCGGCTCAGCAGGTGGCTCAGCTCAGCCCCGGTCATTTTTATGGATGGGTGGAAGTCGGCCGATGTGGCGTAGGCCTCAAGGGCTTCAGCCCAGGCTCTGCCTTCCGGGTGCGCCTTCACCGCGCCGAGGTCTGTCATGCATATTAGCACTTTCCCCAGCCCTATTTTCACCCCGAACACCACGCCAAGCTTGTGGTTGCGGTTGACGTTGTCTATGGCCGCCACCTCGGGTTTCAGGGCCGGCGGAGTCCCGTCCAATATAAGTGGGCGGCTGTGGCGCATTATGTCCCACCATTGGAAGTCCGAGTGGCTCTCGGAGGGGAACGCTTTGAACAGGCTCTTCGATGTGTCGATCGTGTAGCCGAGCGTGCCGGGCGATACGGGCTTGCCGTTGTTCTCGCTTATCGTTTTGAACATGGCGTAGTTCCAATAGTCGGGTATGAACATCCCGCCGACGGTCTGACGCTCTACGGCTTTGTGGTTTGGCGTCAGCAGCAGCGTCGCGCCCATCTCTACTTTGCCAAGTATGGCGTCCGTAAGCTTTTCAGACCTTATCAAGTTTATGTTTTTGCCCGCGTCCGATCGTTTGTCGGGGTATGCCCATATCGTGTATGCGTTGTGGGCGCCGCCTATTGACATTTCAAGCCTCATCTGCGTCGGGTCTTTTATGCCGTCGAGCTTTGCCACTACTGCGCCCGTCTTGGTCACTCCTCCCGCTGGCGCGGCCACCTTGAAGCAGCCGCGGGCATATGCGCTCTTGTCCCCCTTGCGTGTAAGCGTCCACCTTAGCG
>CAKVCS010000067.1 GCA_934725785.1 uncultured Bacteroidales bacterium
ACAGCAGCCACAGAGCGCGGCTATCGCCACAACGTCTCGCTGACAACACTCGGAGCGCACGCGTCTACCGACATAGGCCGCCTCCGCGTGGGGCTGGGCGTGAACAATTGGCACGTAAGCATCCCACTGGGGTATAACGGTCAGGCGTACAGGCTATACTACCCCACGGGGCGGGACATAACCACGGTCAGCCACGACGCCAACGTCTTCGCAGGGCGGGCGCACATATTCGGCGAGGTCGCCACGCAGGGGCCTGGGACCACAAGCGGCGTGATAGGCACCGACATAGATTTCGGCGGCGGCAAGACGCTATCCGCAGCCATCCGAAGATTTGGCAAGAGATATTTCGCACAGCAACAGCAACCAGTCTGCCGCACGAACAGGGCGGGAGGCGAAAGCGGCGCATACTTGGCGTTCGAGGCCCCTCCACTGCCCCACCTAAGCGTCAGGGCGAGCATAGACGCATGGAAATCGCGATGGCTGCAAAGCGACACCAAATGCCCCACGACAGGGTGGTGCGCACGAGCAGCAGCCACCTACGACATCTCGCAGAAACAATCTGTCTCCCTCAGATTAAGGCACACGAGCAAGGAGGCCACACCAAAAGACGATGACGGCACGGAAGACGGGTGGCACAAAGTGGACACACGGAGCACGAGCTGCAAAGCAATATTCACGTTCCGACCGACGCGGGCGGCTGACCTGTCCTCGATAGCCGAGCGCACGTCGGTCTTGACAGCAAAGGGCGGCCACGAGACGGGTCTGCTGATAGCGCAAACCGTAAGGCTGAAAAGCCACAATGGGAACGTCGCCATTGCCCTGAGCGGCTCGCTGTTCAACACGGACAGTTACGCCGCCCGCACGTACACCCGCCGGCCAATGGTCCTATACGACATGGCCTTTGCCGCATGCTACGGCAAAGGGGCTACAGCTACAGCAATGGTCACTGCCCAAATAACCAATGGAGTGAAGATATGGGCGTGGTGTACTCACACATTGTACACAGACAGGGATAAGGTAGGCACGGGCTACGAGGAGACAAACGGGCCGAGACGCACGGATGTGAAAATACAATTGCAGTGGAAGCTGTGGTGGAAAAAGCAAGCGCAGCTTTGGCCGTCGCAAAGGCTGTGACAACAAGACAAACACCCGATGGCGGGCACCGCATCCCGCCACCAGGTGTCTAAGCGTCCGTCCGCCGTACTGCCCCAACGCGTCAGAACAGCGTCGGCTGCTCCGGCTCATCGTCATCCTCGGCAACGGGTTCAGCGTCGGATGCCGCCCCCTCGCTTTCGCGGACCGTCGGGATTAGCGGCTCAAGCTCCTTTATGGCGCCAACCTGCCACTTGGCAAGCTGCTTGCCCTTGGCCTTGATGCTCTTCTCGGCAATAAACTCGTAGGCGTCAATCTGCTCGGCAGGCCTCCACTTGTCATCGCCACCATAAGTGAGTTCGAAAAGCGGGTGATCCTCATCGCTGACGCACACAAGCCTGCTCTTCGGGTTATCGCCAATAAAGTTGACAGGCTTCGCCGAGAGCGTTATCTTGAAGCGTTTTATGTAGTGCAAGCCAGTCTCGCCATCCACGTATATGACCGTCCACGTCTTGCGGGCGTCATACTTCTCTATGCGCACCATGTTATTCTCGAAGTGCTGCTCGAAGCCCGTGCCGGTTATGACCGCGTCGCCCGCTTTCGTTATTATGAGAATCTTGTCGTCCCCGCCGAACTCGCCGAGCAGCTCGCCGCGGCCGTCCGGGTTGAGGCGCATCGTCTCCCACTCGAACCATATCTGCCTGCCGCCAAGGGTGCTCTCGCCCTTGCGCTTGAGCACGACCTTGTGAATGTCATTTTTTGTAACGACATTGCCCTTTGAGGCCCGGCCTTTGACGGCGAGCGTCGAGAAGTCGAAATCAATGACGACGTTGCGCAGCTTGGCCCTCGGGCGGAGCAGGACTTTGACGACCTCGGCCTCGCCATTTGCGTTTGCGCTGAAATATCGGAGCTTGGTGCCGGGCGTAGCCGTCGTTATGTCATACTCGCGGTCTCGGGTGACGCCGGTCACGCTGAAACGCTTGGCATAGGTCACCCCTGTCTCGCCATCGGTGTAGACGGCGTTGTATACCGTTCGCGAGTCGTTCTTCTTGAATATGGCTATGTGCATGACTCCGGTCCCGACGTCGACCTTCTCGTCAATCTTCTTGACGACGTAACGCCCGTCGGTGTAGAAGATGATGACATCGTCGAGGTCGGAGCAGTCCGCCACGTAGTCCCCCTTTTTGAGCCCGAAGCCCATAAAGCCGTCCTCGCGGTTGACGTAGAGCTTCTTGTTGCGCTCAGCCACCTTTGTAGCCTCAATGTTGTCGAACGAGCGAATCTCGGTGAGCCTCTGCTTGTCCGCCCCATATTGTCTCTTGATTCGGCGGAAGTGGGCTATTGCGAAGTCGACTATGTGGTCGATGTTGTCCTGCGTCTTGCGCATCTCGTCCTTGAGGGCGACGAGCTTATCCTCGGCCGCCTGGCTGTTGAACTTGAGAATGCGCGCCATCTTGATGTCGAGCAGGTGGAGGATGTCGTCGCGGGTCACGTCTCGCATCAGCTTGACACTGTTCGCCTCGAAATAGGTCTTCAGGCGCGCGTCGATATGGGCCACGGCGGCATCAATGTTCTCAGCTTGCTCGAACTCGGCATCCTTGTAAACCCTCTCTTCTATGAAAATCTTCTCGAGCGAGAGCGTGTGCCACTGCTGCGCGAGCTCGTCAAGCAGAATCTGCAGCTCCTGCTTGAGTAGGGACACCGTGCGGTCCGTGCTGTGGCGGAGAATATCCGACACGCCCATGAAGTGGGGCTTGCGATCCATGATGACGCAAGCGTTGGGCGAGATGGAGACCTCGCAGTCGGTAAAGGCGTAGAGGGCGTCAATGGTCTTGTCTGGCGACGCCCCTGCGGGGAGATGGATTAGAATCTCGGCGTGCGCGGCGGTGAGATCCTCAATCTTCTTGACCTTTATCTTCTTGTCGTTAACCTTGAGGATTGAGTCTATGACCGCCGAGGTCGTCTTGGAATAAGGGATCTCGGTTATGGCCAGCGTCTTGGCGTCGCGTTTCTCAATCTTTGCCCTTATTCGGACCACGCCGCCACGGAGGCCGTCATTGTATCGCGAGACGTCTATGAGGCCGCCGGTGGGGAAGTCGGGGAAGAGCGAGAACTGCTTGCCCTCGAGGTATGCAATGGAGGCGTCGAGCAGCTCGTTGAAATTGTGCGGCAGAATCTTCGAAGCGAGGCCGACCGCAATGCCCTCCACTCCCTGCGCCAAGAGAAGGGGGAACTTGACGGGGAGGGTCACAGGCTCCTCGTTTCGCCCGTCGTAGCTCTCCTTCCATACAGTCACCTTGGGGCTGAAGACCACGTCGAGCGCAAACTTTGTGAGCCTCGCCTCGATGTATCGCGGAGCGGCAGCCCCGTCGCCAGTGAGTATGTTGCCCCAGTTGCCCTGAGTGTCGATAAGCAGCCCCTTCTGCCCGAGCTGGACGAGCGCGTCGCCGATGGAGGCGTCGCCATGCGGGTGAAAGTGCATTGTGTCGCCCACAATGCCGGCTACTTTGTTGTAGAGGCCGTTCTCATCCTTGCGCATGGTGTGGAGTATTCGCCTCTGGACGGGTTTGAGGCCGTCGTCGATATGCGGCACGGCCCTCTCGAGGATGACGTAGCTGGCGTAGTCGAGAAACCACAGGCGGTACATGCCGTGGAGTCGGCTCTTCTTGACGGCGTCGGAATCCCAAGCCGGGGCGTCGCCCACCTCGTCGGCAGCGAGAGCGGCGGCGTTCTCGGGGTCGTTGCCCGCGTCCTCTCCTTGAGGGAGGTTGTCTTCCCTCTCGTCTTCGTTGTCTGTGGTATCGTTAGTCATAAATCGTCAATAAATATATGCAGCCTATGCTCAACAAGGGTTCACTTGTTCCCTTTGAACATGGCGTCAATCATCTTAAACGTGTTGGAATAAGAGACCTCTTCGGGCGGTATTCGATTATCCATCCGGAACTTGTATGATATCTGCAACCGGCCGTTATTCTTATCCGATGCGCTGTCCGACCATCTCCTATGATCTTGACGATGTCCAACAGAGAAATCAATCTCCTCAAGACAATAAGCTTCCAGCCCGTCTATGTGTATGTTTCTTGGTTTGGCTCGACGTTCCGGAGAGTCTTCGTTACCTTCGCCAATGGAATATATAACCTTGAAGACAAGGTAAGCCTTCTGCTGCTCAGGATTCTCTTCACAATAGTTTCTGTGGAGCTGACCGATTGCGGCGACCCCATTATTCTTGCAGTCAGCCTTCTCCGCCTTTACGTTTACCATAAACCGTATGCCACCAGACTCAGAGAAGAAATCGTAACTCTCACTTGACGTACTGCCAACAAACCGCTCAATGACGTATTTCGACGAGTCATCACAATGGGTAAACATCTCAAGTTTCGCTACAACAAACTCCTCGATAATAAAACCTATAGCCGTGGATGACTCTATGCAGTTATGCTTGTTCTGTAGGAGATTGTACTCCTCGAGACGGAGGACTAACTCCTTTCCATACGCCTTAAAAATACAATTAGCGTACTCAATAAGCTTGCTTTCGAAATCCTTAATACTCTCTAAATACGCATTCGCCATCATAATGATGTATCTTGACTAGTGTTCAACAACACCATCGACTTAAGGACAGCCAGACCTACTGCTTTCCCGAGCAGAGGGGGCACCGCGTTGCCTATCTGGACCAATTGCTTGCTTTTGCTTCCCATGAATATAAAATCATCTGGAAACGATTGCAAACGCGCCATCTCTCGGGCAGTCAGCACTCGTGGCAGCTTTGGGTGAACATTAACTCCTCCATGGTTCTCTTTAATGGTACAACTTGGAGAATTCCAAGGGCACTTTTTCCAAGCATCAGAATAACCGGCATAAAGACTTTGCCCTTCTTCCAACTGCAGAAGTCGCTGTTGCATTTCAGGTTTGTGCTTTGTCGGTTCATGATTGAATGCGGCATCTGCGGGGCGGTTCATCAAGTCGGCAATGGCCATTCCAGTCGTCACGTAATCTGAAGGTTGAACCAACGGTTTAGGATGATAGTTCTTTGCTCCGATCCTGTTGCCTATAAATATGACACGTTCCCTCTTTTGTGGCGTATAATAATCCGCAGCACAAAGTGTCGCCACGTTCAATTGATACCCGATTTCCGCATAATCGTCTAATATCTTCTGCTCAACACGCCCTCCCAGCATACTGCGCAGACCCTTTACATTCTCACAAATAACAAACTCAGGTTGCAGGTTGCGCACGATTTCGAGCATCTCCTTATAGAGGGAGTTGCGAGGGTCGTCTTCTATGCGGTTTCCCGCCATGCTGAACCCTTGACAAGGGAAGCCGCCTGCCACGACATTGAGTTTACGCCCGTTTAGGCGTGCTTTTACCGTATTATAGAACTCATCTTTCTTCTCTTGGAGGCGAATGTCGCCATTTACAAATGGATGTGCGAAATTGCGCTTATATGTCTCACCTGCCTCATCGAACCAATCCAGCCCGCAAATTCCCTCAAGGCCGGCCATCTCCAATCCTTTGCTTAAGCCACCTGCGCCACAAAAAAGGTCAACGAAAAGGACTCCTGAGTCAACAGGACTTTGCCAGACATCTGATATGTCAACCCAATTCACCTCACGTTCGACCCTTAACCTATCCAATCTCTCCGTTTTGAGAGAACTGCCAATGGCACTAAATGCTTCCAGAGAAGCGGCAGGAACCCTAAGGACGCCGTTTTTCTTAAGAGATACAATTTTCCCTGATGCGACAAGGCGTCGCACTATCTTGACTGTCGTCCCGAGCTTATCTGACGCCTGGCTGATGGTATATAGTTGCTCACCCATAACCCTATGATATTAACAGTATTTCCTACTCCTCGCCTGCGAGAATTTGCAGATCCTTGTCGACAAGATCCTCCTCGATCACGAGGTTGTCAATGATGAAGTTCTGTCGGCTGGAGGTGTTCTTGCCCATGTAGAAGTCGAGCAGCTCGTGCACCCCGTCCGAGCTTTTAAGC
>CAKVCS010000068.1 GCA_934725785.1 uncultured Bacteroidales bacterium
GCTACACTCTCTCCGTCGACGGCGCGCAGAAACTCACCGCGTCGTTCATCGGCTACCAGAGCAGCGAGATCAACCTCACCGCGGGCCAGACCGACGCCACCCTCCAGGAGGAGAACAAGGAGATGGACGAGGTCGTGGTCGTGGCATACGGGACAACGACAAAGCAGGCGTTCACAGGCTCGGCCGCCGTGGTCGGGGCTGACGAGCTCGAGAAGAGGACCACCAGCAACGTCGCCAACCAGCTCGCGGGATCTGTGCCAGGCCTTCAGATGCGTGGCGGCGATGGGGCCCCCGGCTCGGAGGGCGGTAGCCTGCAGATTCGCGGCATCAGCTCTCTCTATGCGTCGACCAACCCCCTCGTTATTGTCGACGGCGCTCCTTATCCCGAGAACCTGTCCGACATCCCGGCAAGCGAGATCGAGAGCGTTACCGTGCTCAAGGACGCTGCTTCCGCAGCCCTTTACGGCGCGCGCGGAGCCTCGGGCGTCATTCTGATCACAACCAAGAAGGGGGCGAAGAACGCTGAGGGCCAGATAAATGTCGAGGCCAAGTGGGGCGTCAACAGCCGCTCCGTCCAGGACTATGACGTCATCACGGATCCCGGTGAATATTACGAGGCGTTCTATGCGCAGCTCTATAACAAGTATTATTACAACGATGGCCTCTCTGCCGGCGCTGCCAACGTTAAGGCCAACGCCGACATGATTACAAAGCTCGGCTACCAGAGCATGAGCGTGCCCGACGGCGAGCTCCTTATCGGCACCGATGGCAAGATTAACCCAAAGGCCACCAAGGGCTTCACTTACACCGGCACCGATGGCGAGGAATATTACGTCTACCCCGACGACTGGACCGACGCCGCATACAGCAATTCGCTCCGCCAGGAGTACAACGTAAGCGCCACGGGGGGCAACGACAGGGGCTCTTTCTTCGTCAGCGCCGGCTATCTCAAGGATGATGGCATCATAGAGTATACGGGCTACAAGCGTTTCTCCGCCCGTCTTAAGGCCGACTATCAGATTAAGAAGTGGTTCAAGGCCGGGGCCAACATCGGCTACGTGAACTCCAAAACGACATCCAACGCGGGAATGGACTATGGCGAGGAGCCTGAGCTGAGCGAAGCCAACCTCATGTACTTCGTCTCGTCTATCGCGCCTATCTATCCTATATACGTGCGCAACGCTGACGGCTCCGTCAAGGTCGACGATAACGGCAACCCGCACTATGACTTCAACCGTGGCGATTTCGGCACCCCTAATGACGCCGCAAAAGCCAATGGCATTACAATGAAGCGCGGCTTCCTCGATGGCAACCCGCTTGGGAACAACCGCTACAACGAGGTCAACGTAATCTCCAACGGCCTCAACGGCAACGTCAACGGTACGATCAACTTCACGCAGAACCTTAAGCTCGATTTTGTAAGCTCGCTAATCATCAACCACAATGACGCGTCGGACTACGAGAACTCGCTCTACGGTTCCAAGAAGAGTGTCGGCGGTTGGCTCCAGCGAAGCGCGCAGCTCATGTTCCGCCAGAATCATGTCCAGACGCTCAATTACTTCAACACTTTCGCCGATGTCCACAACCTCAGCGTCCTTGTCGGCCATGAGTACTACCGCTCAAAGACGCGCTACCTGACGGCCACGGCGCAAGGCAGCTTCTCGCCTGCCATCAAGGAGCTCGACGCTTTCGCTACGAAGACCGACAATGGCAGTTACACTGGCCGATACAATGTCGAGGGCTGGTTCGGCAACGTGCAGTACAACTTCAACGAGCAGTACTACCTCCAGGGCAGCTTCCGCCGTGACGCGTCCAGCCGCTTCGCCGACGATAACCGTTGGGGCAGCTTCTGGTCCGTCGGCGCGGCTTGGATTCTCTCCAAGGAGGGCTTCATGGATGCCACAAAGGGCGTCATCGACGAGTTGAAGGTCAAGTTCTCTATTGGTCAGCAGGGCAACGACAATATCGCCGACTTCGCTTACACCGACACCTATACCATTGCCAAGAGCGGCGAGACAACTATGGCTCCGTCGTTCAGGCTCTTGGGCAATAAGGATATCACTTGGGAGACCGTCACCAACACCAACGTCGGTCTCGAGTTCAGCCTCTGGAAAGGCAGGCTCGCTGGATCTGTCGACTACTACAACAAGAAGACCACCGACCTCCTCTTCTGGCTCTCCATACCCGAGTCCGCCGGCTCGCGCGGCTACTATGGCAACATGGGCGACATCCGCAACCGCGGTGTCGAGGTTCAGCTCACAGGCTCCGTCATCAGGACAAGCGACCTCAATTGGACCATCACGGCCAACCTCTCGCGCAACAAGTCCGAGATCCTCTCCCTCCCCGAGGGCAAGACTAAGGACAATGGCGGCTTCTACGAGGACCACCTCTGGTATGAGGAGGGCGGTGAGCTCTATAATTACATGACGTACGCTTATGCCGGTGTCAATGAGAAAGGCCAGGCCCTCTACTATTACGATGAGGATCTCAGCCCGCTTGGCAACAGCTCGAGCAACAATATTTCTAAGGCCGCAAAAAAACGTTCGGGCACAACGACCGATATATCCACGGCGAGCCGTTACGCCCACGGCTCCAACCTTCCGAAGGTGTTTGGCGGCTTCGGGACGACTCTCACGTGGAAGGGCATTGATGTCAGCGCCTCTTTCGACTACCAGATAGGCGGCAAGGTCTACGATGACCGTTACGCCAGCCTTATGACTCCCACCGAGGCCGACCGCGACGCTGGTAAGAACTTCCACAAGGATTGGGTGAGGTCTTGGTCGCCTTCCAACACGGGCAGCGACATACCCCGCTGGCAGTTCGGCGATCAGTACTCCACATATCAGAGCGACAGGTTCCTTACCGACGCCTCTTACCTCAACTTCTCCTCTTTCGCTGTCGGGTACACTATGCCCAGGCAGATCTCCGAGCGCATCCTCATGAGCAAGATCCGCGTCTATGTTGCCGGAGAGAACCTCACCTTCTGGTCTGCTCGTCAGGGATTCGACCCGCGCTTCTCTTACAAGGAGAACGAGACC
Organism: uncultured Bacteroidales bacterium; assembly: GCA_934725785.1. Lineage (GTDB taxonomy): Bacteria > Bacteroidota > Bacteroidia > Bacteroidales > Marinilabiliaceae > W3P20-009. The sequence goes on from CAKVCS010000068.1 coordinate 3,039, forward strand.
ATCGGCAACTACAGCCCCGTCCGCACCATCTCCGGCGGTCTGCAGCTCTCTTTCTAACCTACTAACACATTATTGTTTATCAGTATGAAGACTCATATATATCCTTCTCTCTTTGCCGCCGGCCTTGCGCTTGCCTTCTCCGGCTGCATCGACGAGGTTGAGCCGCAGACGACTACGGTCACTGCCGGGCAGGTGTCCGATGCTCCAGGGGCTTACGACAATTTCGTCGCTGCCCTCACCTCTTCGTATGCCGGTCAATTCGTCTACTCTCCTGCCGACAAGTATCCGTTCGACTTCGGTTATTCGGCGTTCTTCCTTGTCCGTGATGTCATGGCGCATGACATCGCCATCCGTGGCGACTGGTTCTCTTACTGGTACGAGTGCGTGGCCTTGTCTCCGTCCTCCGCCATCAGCCAGCTGCCGTGGACTTGCTACTACTCTTGGATCAAGAGCTGCAACACTGTCATCTCGCTCGCTCTTGAGGATCTGACGGAGGAGAAGATGGACGGTCTCGGCAAGGCCTACGCTCTCAGGGCGATGCTCTATCTTGACCTCGCCCAGATGTATGGCGCCAAATCGTACGCCTACGACAAGGAGTGCCTCACTGTTCCCATCGTGACCGAGGAAACCTCCGTCGCGCAGCTCGCCAGCAACCCCAATGCAACGAACGAGCAGATTTACGACTTCATACTCTCCGACCTTGACAAGGCCGAGGCCAACATCAGCCTGGAGAAAAATCCGTCTGACGTCTACAACCCAGGGCTCGCCTTTGTCCAGGGCCTCAAGGCGCGCGCATACCTCTTTATGGAGGACTGGGCAAACGCCGAGAAGTACGCCAAGCTTGCGCAGGAGGGCTACTCCGTCATGAGCGCGGACGAGTATACCGACTGGACTACGGGCTTCAACACCCCAAACAGCGCATGGATTTTCGCCCTCCAGTTTAAGTCCGACGACCCCTGCATCCTCCTAAACGATGCCGACTCCAGCTGGGGCAGCCAGATGTGCGTCGAGGTTGACCCGGTAGCCTCAGCTTGCGGCTATGCCGCCAACTATGGTCAACCTAACATGATTGATCAGCATCTTTACTCGACCATCCCCGCTACCGACTGCCGCAAGAAGTGCTATGTCGACTTCGCTATCGACGACCTCAGCGGCCAAGCCCGGCTCGATGCCCTCAGCGCATACTCTGACCATCCCGATTGGCTCGTCAACTGCATCTCGGCGACCGACGAGGGCACGTTCGGCGGCCTCGAGCTCAAGTTCCGCACCGCAGGCGGCGAGGCTGGCCGCGCCAACCAGCAGATCGGCTTCGTGATGTCCGTTCCTGTCATGCGTGTCGAGGAGATGAAGCTCATCGAGGCCGAGGCCGCTGGCATGCAGGACGAGGCTCGGGGGCGGCAGCTCCTCACCGAGTTTGCTCTCACCCGAGACCCGAACTATGTGTATGGACAGCACAACGAGTCCTACGGCAACACCTCCACCCCCGCTATCCAAAACGAGGTGTGGTGGCAGCGCCGAGTCGAGCTCTGGGGCGAGGGCTTCTCTATGGGGGACATCAAGCGACTCCGCAAGAACGTCATCCGAAGCTACAAAGGTACCAACCACAAGGATGGATACCGCTGGAACACCAACGGACCTGCCGACTGGATGAACCTCGCCATTGTCCAGACCGAGACGAACTACAACTCCGCGTGCGTTTCCAACACCACGCCGACAGCGCCATCGGGCAACTCAGACCCCTACATTTTCTAACCATTGGATTGGTGCAAATCTTTTATCTGACTGAAAATGAAGAACATATTTATATTGATATCCTCTCTCGCCGTTGCCTCGTTCGCAGCCTCCTGCGAGGATGTTACCGAGGGTGCTGAGCCTGGGTCTGATTCCCGCCCCAGCGTCGTCCTCTACCAGTATGCTGCAGATGGTGACTATGATGCCGATCTCACTACGCATATCCGACTTGCCGTCAACAGTGCCACCGAGGAGCTTTACCTTCTCGCCGAGACTGTCGAGGATTATGAGCAGCACTCTACGGATGGCTCAGAGGCCTATGCCGAGTATGTCCAGCAGAACGGCGAGCAGATTCAGGTCGGTGAGTCACTCGTTGCTGACAAGTATATTGAGCTTCCGGGCGACTACAAGATCACGGCTGTGGCAGTCAAAGGCTCTGAGCGAATGATATCCCAGACCGTCGACTTCTCTGGCATGTCCTACTCGCTCGTAGAGGGGCTTGACGGCTACGTCTATACCGACTTCGCAGGCGGGGTCTCCACACCTAAACTCTACGTTTGCGACCAGGATCCGACCCTCTACCGCCTCAAGGGAGTTGTGTATTCCGCACTTGGTGACGACGAGTTCAGCATCAACTTCTCCAAAATCGAGGAGGACGGCGATGGAAACACCTATCTCTCTGTCCCGGCGCAGGCTACGCCTTACGAGTACGGCAGCTACGGGACGGTATTCATCCGCGACATCGCAACATATCAGAACAATTCGGCATATTCGACGGCTAAGGGATATTGCTGCTATATGACTCCGGATCACGAGATAGTTCTCGTCCTCAACGTCTATGTCTCAGCAGGCAACATCAAGCAAATCGCCTATGAGACTTTCGCCCTTCCTTCCGCTGATTCTGAGGAGGGTGGCGACGAGTAAATAGCCAAGATTTACATAAGCTAAAGGCTCAGCCCCGCCCCCGTCTCCCGACGGGGCGGGGCTTTTTTCTTGCTTATCCGCCCACACTTTGATACCTTAGTCGCCCTAAAAAGTTCAGAACAGTGAAAACTATGCTCAGCGGGCTTGTCGCCCCCCTCGTCGCCTCCATCCTCGCGGCCTGCGCCGCGCCGCAAGACGCCTATCGCAAGAACTCCGGCTTCGTCTTCGGGACAACCTACGCCCTCACGTATCGCTCCGACTCCGACCTGCGGCAGTCCGTCCTCGACCGCCTCGCGGCCTACGAC
>CAKVCS010000069.1 GCA_934725785.1 uncultured Bacteroidales bacterium
GTGTGGGTGAGGTCGACCTGGCTGCCGTCTCTTTTGCCGGCAATCTGTCCATACCGTTCATGTTCTTTGGCATCGGCATCGGCGCCGCCATCACCCCGCTTGTCGGCCGCAGGCTCGGCCGCGGAGATGCCGGGGCAGTCGGTCGAATTGTCGCGCATGCCCGATCGTTGCATTGGCGGATCGTCCTGTTCCAGGTTTGTATGCTTGCCTTGCTTACCGCCCTTATGCCTTTTATGGGCCAGCCGGCGGAGGTCGTCTCTATCGCCAGGCTCTATTTGCCCATTTATGCGGCTTCGCTCATTGGGCAGCAAATGTTCGTCTGCTCCCGTACCATTGTCGAGGGGCTGCAAGACACGGCCTCTCCCATGGCGATAGGCTTGGCATCCAACGTTCTCAACATCATCCTCAACTATGTGCTCATCTTCGGGGTGGGAGGAATGGCTGGGCTTGGCGCGTATGGCGCGGCGGTTAGCACTCTCGTCGCGCGTTGTCTCATGTGGTGGGCAATGGATGCCGTGCTACGCTCCAAGCTTCGAACCATGGGGATTGAGCCTGCCCGGACTTCTGGGCGAGGCCTCACGCGGCGACTCTTCTTTGTGGGGCTGCCTGTTGGGCTGCAGTCTGTCATCGAGTGCGTAGGCTTCGCGTTCGGTGGCATCATGATGGGGTGGATCGGGACTTCGGCTATCGCCGCCCATCAGGTGGTCAATCTCTTTACAAGCATGACCTTCCTGATGGCCACCGGAGTGGGCACAGCCGTCACAATCAAGGTCTCTGTTGACGTCGGTGCTGGCAATGTAGACTCGGCCCGCCGCTACGCCGTCGCGGGGCTTCTTGTGGCTGCCACTTTCATGTCGTGCACCGCCGTGATGTTCGCTTCTCTCCGAGGTGTTCTGCCTGGCCTGGTAATAGACAGCGAAGAGGCGTTGGCCATTGGCGCTAACCTCATGTTAGTCGGTGCGGTCTTTCAAATATTCGACGGGCTTCAAGCAACAGCCATCGCAGGCCTGCGCGGCTTTGGCGACCTCAGCTATCCGGCAAAGGTGGCCACGGTGTCATATGCCGCCACTTGCATTCCTGTTGGCTGTCTTCTCGCTTTTGTCGTTGGGCTCGGCCCCGTTGGCGTCTGGCTCGGGTTCGTGGCCGGGCTGGCTTTGGCGTCTGTTTTGCTCATATATCGCCTGCTGAGGCGTTACCTGTAGACGGGGGAGTCTCCGCGCCTCCTCTTTTGTTTGGTATGTTTTTGAATAATTCGTTATCTTCGCACAGCTAATGGACTTCAGTAAGAATATACCCAAATATCTGATAGAAAAAGGCAATCTGGTTAGTCAGGTGGTCTTTACCGCTCTTTTTACTCTCTTCTTTATCAATGTGTTCCAGCCCTATGGGTCGCGGGAATGGATTAAAGGGGGGATTAGCGAGGGGCGTTATTTCCTTCTCTCGTCGCTTCTCGTCGTCATCGGCATGCTTGTCGTCTCCATCAGCCGACTCATACTTTATCACCGTTGCGTCTCTTTACGCAGGCCAATCCAGTTGTGGGCCTATTTGCTGTGGATTGCCGTCGAGATTGTGTGCATAGCCTTCTCGTTCACAATTCTTGAGGTCTTCATGTTCAACGATCAGCGGGCCATACCGCAGCTCCTCAAGATTTCTTTCGCCAACACGGCCTGTGTGCTTCTTCTCCCCTACGCCGCCACTTGGCTTTTCTTCTCGTGGCGGGATCAAGACCGCAGGCTTAAGGCCATCAATGAGTACAGGGCAGGGCATCAGCAAGCCAATGCGGGACTTGCGGAACCCTCTATGGTCAATTTCTACGACCAGAAGGGCGAAATCAAGCTCGTTGTCTCAATTAAAGACCTTTTGTTCATAAAAGGGGCGGACAATTACCTCTCAATCCATTACCTCGACGGTAACAAGATAGGGTCGTCGCTCATCCGCGGGGCGTTCAAGACCATAGAGGACGACATGAAGCAGCGGGGCATTGTCAGATGTCACCGGTCCTATATGGTCAACAGGTTGCACGTCCGCGTCTTTGAGAAGGCTAAAGACGGTTTTGTCGTGCGTCTTGACACATCTGACCCCATTGAGATTCCTGTATCTAAAAACTACGCCCGCGATGTCTTTGAGCTTTTTGGCGGGAAGTAACTCGTTCCGTACGTCAGCCGCGAGAGCGGCGGCCGCCGTTGTGTGCGCCGCGGCGCTCTCCGCATGCTCGCCGACTGGCGAGGAGAGCTGCAACGTCACGGTTTCGAATCCCGCTATGGGATATTTTGTCTCGAGGCTGGCGCCGGCTGGCGTCGTGGTCAACGTCATGATACCACAGGGTGCGGACCATGACTCGTACACGCCGCGTCCTGGCCAGATGGCTTCGCTCGCGGAGTCCTCAGCCTATATGGCTTTCGGCCCGCTCGAGTTCGAGCTCACATGGCGTGAGCGCATCATGGCCGCCTCGCCGAAGCTGAAGTGGTGCGACGTCTCGGAGGGCATTCAGCTCATAGCCTCCGACCATCATCATGGCCACGAGTGCCAGTCAGCCGACCCGCACTATTGGCTGTCGCCGCGTCAGGCGGCGAAAATGTCGCGCAATATAGCGGCCGCCCTCAAAGACATCTACCCTGGTCAAGGTGAGGCAATTGACTCTTCGCTCGTTCGGCTGCTGTCGGACGTGGGGCGTGCGGACTCCGCGGTCTCCAAAGTGGCTCAGGCTAAGCCAGGCGAGGCCTTCGTCATATACCATCCCGCGTTGGCATACCTGGCTCGCGACTATGGATTCCGACAGCTTTGCGTGGGTGGAGACGGGATGTCTCCAAGCCCCAGGCGATTCGCTGCGCTGGCCGACAGCGCAAGGCTCCTGGGTGCGCGCGTCTTCTTCTTGCAGGCTGGCTTCGCCCCCGACAGGGTGGAGGCCACCGCGGCTGAAATGGGGGCCAGGGTCGTCCGGATACAACCCGAGTCGGACGACTGGTTCGGAACAATGAATGTAATAACGTCCGCCCTCAATGAATAAGGACGCCCTTGTCACGTTCCATGACGTCTCGGCCGGCTACGATGGATCACCCGTTGTCTCGCACGTCTCGTTCGAGGTCAAGAGGGACTCCATTCTCACGCTCGAGGGCCCTAACGGAAGCGGTAAGACCACAATCGTCAAGGTCCTGCTCGGCATCATGGCGCCGCTCCACGGCCATGTCATAAGGCAAGCCGGCCTGTCTGTCGGTTACCTGCCGCAGGTCTCCACTGCCGACTTTAATTTTCCGATAACGGTGTCCGATGTCGTGCTGATGGGGGATAACCGCCAGCTCCAGCTATTCCCGAGTAGTACGCAGCGGCGCAAGGCCGAGGATCTTATCTCGTTCGCGGGCTTGGAGGGTGTGGCCGACAGTCCAATAGGCATGGTCTCGGGCGGTCAGCGCCAGCGCGCGCTGCTCTGCCGTGCGCTCATGAGCTCGCCAGACATCCTTGTGCTCGACGAGCCGGTCACTTATCTCGACAGGGAGTCAGAGGACGGCATGTACTCGCTTATTGGAAATCTGAAAGGGCGGGCAGGCGTCGTTCTCGTCACCCATGACCACTCTGTCGCCGAGTCCATAGCGACGCAGTCGGTATGTTTGTCGCCAATCACCGCGCGTTCTGGTGGCTTCGGTGCTGTGGAGGGGCTCCCGCGCATTTTCCGTGTCGCCGCCAAGTGATTTTACCCGCAATATGGATTTCGCCTCAATCTTCAGCCTCTCTTTCGTCCGCTACGCCTTGGCCAGCGTCTTCTTCCTGTCCATTCTTAGCGGCGTTGTGGGTTCTTACATTGTATGCAGGCGTATGGTGTTCGCCGCTGGCGGAATCACTCACGCCAGCTTCGGCGGCATAGGTCTCGCATATTACCTGGGGCTGAACCCGACGCTCGGAGCCCTCGCCTTCTCCGTGGCCACGGCCTTGTGCGCCAACTGGGCGTCTGGCCGCGGCGGAGTGCGCCACGACAGTGCCATTGCCATGCTGTGGAGTCTCGGCATGTCGGTCGGCGTTATTTTTTTGAGCCTCTCCCCCGGCTATGCGCCCAATCTTATGGGCTTCATGTTTGGAGACATTTTGGCTGTGAGCGCTGCGGATGTGGTGGCCAATGCCTCCATGGCGGTTGTGTCCATCCTGTGCGTGGTGCTGTTTTATCGCCCTATCATCTATTCGTCTTTCGACCCCGTCTACGCCGGGCTTGTCGGCTGGCGCCCTTCGTTGGTATCGGCTGTCGCCTCCGTCTTTGTGGCCTTGGCCATAACTTTGTCTATAAAGGCTGTAGGCATCATCCTTGTGCTCTCGGTTTTCACCATTCCTCAGAGTGTCGCAATGTGCTTCGTCCGTACTTTGCCGCGCATCATGGTGCTCTCGTCCATTATTGCTCTGCTGGGATGTCTGGTTGGGCTCATCCTTTCGTTCGTCTTCGATTTTCCGTCTGGAGCAGTCATAACCTCGCTCCTGTCCATCATCCTGCTCATAGTCAAGCTGCTGCGCAGGTCTTGAGGACACGGCTCGTCATTTCTTTCTGGTTTGTTGGGTAGGGCTTGCAGTCTCCTTCCCTTTTTTTCTTGACTTTCCTTTTGAGCATGTCATTCCTTTGCTTATATTTGTGGTGTTCTATTAAGATATAACACTTGGTAAACGTTGACAATGTCTCGTATCATTACCCGTCTTCGGCGCACAACGTCATAGACTCGTTCAGTTTGAGCCTTACTCCCGGCCGCGTCTGCGGGTTGCTGGGCGAGAATGGCGTGGGCAAGACCACGCTTCTCGGCCTTATGTGTGGCGTGCTTCGCCCGTCGAGCGGACGGGTCACGGTGAGTGGGGCGGATGTGTTCAGGCGCAATGCCGAAACTCTTTCGCACATTTTCTGCGTGCCCGACGAGTTCTCGCTCCCGTCTATATCGCTTAGCCGATACGTCTGCGTCAACGCCCCTTTCTACCCTGCTTTCAGCCGCGATATGCTCACCTCATGCCTGAGTACGTTCGGACTCGCTGCCGACATAGCGCGGCTTGACCAGCTCTCGCTCGGCCAGCGTAAGAAGGTCATGATCTGTTTCGCTGTGGCTTCCGGAGCCTCTGTAGTCTTGATGGATGAGCCTACCAACGGATTAGACATACCGAGCAAGGGCCTCTTTCGCAAGATTGTGGCAAACGCCATGGCGGACGACCGCCTGCTCGTCATCTCGACCCATCAGGTCCACGATGTTGAGCAGATTCTCGACCAGATAGTCATAATGGGAAACCATGACATCATACTCAACGAGACGGAGTCCGACCTCATAGAGAAGTACGTGTTCGGCGTCGCCCCGCAATCTTCAATTCCGCAAGACGTCATCTATTTCGAGCCGACGCCAGCGGGGGTAGCCTTTATAAAGCCTAAAGAAGATGGCGACGACGACACCCAGGTGAACCTCGAGCTGCTCTTCAATGCGGCGACAAAAGGAAAGCTATAGAGGTTAAAGCAGACGCTAACATCGACACATCACACATTGATAAAACGCATATATTATGAAAAAGCTGTTTTACTTCGCGGCCCTTCTGGCCGCATCTTTTGTTCTCTGCTCGTGTATTCTTGAGAAACGCCACACGTCCGATGGCGACCTTCGTGAAGGCATAGTCTCCGTAGCCTTCCCCATTTCACAATTCCATGAGCTTGAGGCGTCTGGCGCCGTAGACATATATTATTCGCAAGCGCCTTCCGACAGCCTCCGGATTGAGGGACCAGCCTCGGTGGTCGATAATGTGCAGGTGTCGCAGGATGGCGGCCGCCTCTTTGTTAAGACTAAAGGCGACAAGCGCGGCAACATCATTAATCCCACCGCAGAATCCAAGACCATTGTCCGCGTTTCGTCGGATTCTCTCACGTTCATGAGGTTGAGCGGGGCCATAGGTCTGAATATGAAAGACACTGTCAGTGTCGGAG
>CAKVCS010000070.1 GCA_934725785.1 uncultured Bacteroidales bacterium
TATCATGCAGGCGGACAGCCTTGCGAATAAAATAGACGCCGACATCCAGTCCATGATCGACGAGGCTGGTGGCATAAGGTTCGAAATCGGCAGTGGCGAGCTTGTCGGGGAGTCGGCCGAGGCTGTGGCCCGCATAGCGCACCTCCTGAACGCTTACCCGGCTTACAACGTGAGCGTCACGGGGCACACGTGCGACGTCGGCTCGCGCGAGGCGAATATGCGCATAGGCCTTGAGAGGGCCGAGGCCGTGGCGCGGGCGCTTGAGTACAACGGTGTCGACGACTCAAGGATACGTGTTTTCTCTGCGGGAGACTCCCAACCTCTGTACCCTAACGACTCGGAGGCGCATCGCAGGATGAACCGCAGGGTCAAGATTCTGGTGCGGAAGGGTGAATGGTAGAGTCCCCTCTCGACAGGGCTCACACCACCTCGCCAGGGTCTACCACGATGTCCTCCGTAGGCACTCTTTCCCAGTCGAACGCCTCCACGAAATCGCCGACGCTCATAGGCCGCCAGCTCGATTGGAATCCAGCCCAGTATGCCATCAGCCCCACCAGCTCTTTAGGCCGCAGGCGTTCGCGTATCTTGTCCATCGCGAGCGAGCGTTCGCGTTTGCTCAGTCGGCTGCCATCCGGGGCTATCAGCAGCGGAAAGTGGCAATATTCTGGCGCCGGGTGGCCCAGTGCGCTCAGCAGGAAGCGCTGCTCGTGCGATGCGGCAAGAAGGTCTCTCGCCCGGACCACCTCGTTCACGCCCATCATCGCGTCGTCCACCACCACGGCCAGTTGGTAGGCGAAGTTGCCGTCAGCGCGGCGTAATATTATGTCGCCGCGGTCCGCCGACAGGTTAGCCCTCTGCACGCCGTAATGCCCGTCGCGTATCACGCTCTCCGCGTCTGGCAGGCGCAATCTCCATGCCGGCTTGCGCGTCTTGCGCAGCTCCTCCTTTTCAGCCTCGCTGAGCTTCAGGCAAGTCCGTGCGTATATTGTGTGGCCGTCCGACGCGTGCGGCGCAGAGGCTGCCGTCAGGTCTTGCCGGCGGCAGAAGCACTCGTAGGCGAGGCCTTGTGCGCGCAGCCGTCCGAAAGCCTCTGCGTATATGTCGTCGCGCAGGCTCTGGTAGTAAGGCCCGTGGCCGCCATCTTTCTCCGCGCCGGCTCCCTCGTCAGCTCGCAGGCCTATCCACGCCAGGTCTTCTATTATCTGGGCTGAATACTCTAGCTTGCACCGCTGGCGGTCCAGGTCCTCTATGCGCAATATCCACCGCCCGCCGCGGCTCTTGGCCGAGCCGTAGCTCATCAGTGCCGCGAATATGTTGCCCAGGTGCATTCGCCCGCTCGGCGACGGGGCGAAGCGTCCGATGACGTTATCTCTCATTTTTTGCGTCTCATTTAGTCCATCATAAAGACGCGCCGCCCACAGTGCATGTGCGGGCTGGCGCGTCTGTCTTTGTGAAACGCGGCCGTCTCCGGCCACACCTGTTATGCGTAACGCTCAGTGCGCGTCTCGCCCTTGGTCGTCAGCCGGTTCGCCTCCAGCTCTATGTTCACTTTCCTGTTCCTCACGATGTCCATGGCCAGGTATATGGCCTCGCGCATGGATGTCGGGTCCGCCTTGTCCTGACCGGCTATGTCATATGCCGTGCCGTGGTCGGGCGAGGTCCGGATTATTGGCAGGCCGGCGGTGTAGTTCACGCCGCTGGTGAACGCGAGGGCCTTGAACGGCGCCAGCCCCTGGTCGTGATACATGGCAAGGATGGCGTCGAACTTCCCGAGAGAGTCGCTCCCGAAAAGGCCATCGGCGGGATAAGGCCCCATTGCGCATATCCCCTCCTCCTGAGCCTTGGCTATGGCTGGCGATATCACGGTCTCCTCCTCTTCGCCAAGCAGGCCGTGGTCGCCAGAGTGGGGGTTGAGACCCAGCACGGCGATGCGCGGCCCGTCTATGTTGAAGTCTTGTTTCAGCGATTTGTTCAGAATGCGGAGCTTGCTCAATATCTTGTCTTGGGTTATGAACTGCGCGACTTTGCATATGGGCACGTGACCCGCCACGACGCCCACGCGCAGCCTGCCTGCCACGAGCAGCATGAGGGCCGGAGCCTGGGCGGCCTGCTCCAGGTATTCCGTGTGGCCTGGGAAGTGGAAGCTCTCGCTCTGGATGTTCTTCTTGTTTATGGGGGCTGTCACCACCGCGTCAATCTTGCCGTCGCTCAGGTCGCGGACTGCGGCCTCCAGGGCTGCGAAAGCCGCCTGCCCTGCAGCCTCCGACGACTTGCCGAGCTCAACCTTTATGTTGTCGTCGCCACACGTCACTATGTTTATGCGCTTCGGGTGCGCCTCTTCGGCATCGTTGATGTTGTTGAGGCTGAAGCCGGCCACGTTGAGGGCTTTGCGGTGGTAGGCCGCGGCCTTGGGCGAGCCGTATATTATCGGGGTCAGGTCCTCTATCACGTCCATGTCCTGCAAGGCTTTCATTATGACCTCATAGCCTATGCCGTTCACGTCGCCTTGCGTTATCCCTATTTTCATTGTAGTATCTTATTTTTTTGTTAAAAGGTCAAGGTGTACATTATGGCCTCCAATTGTCTTATGTGGTTGCGCTTAAGCTCGCGCGAGGGGTAGTATACGTAGCCGTCGGTCACCACCACGCGGCCGTTGGCCTCGTCGAGCACGGCGCGCATTATGAACGGCCCGCCCATGGCAGCCCCGTCCATCCTCCACAGCCCGCGCAGCTCCGCCACGTCGTGGCCGTCTTGCATGCCCTGGCCGTACTTGTATACCATCTCGTCCTCATACGTCGTCTCGGTCTTCATGCGCGAGTTGTTCGGGCCTATTATGTTGGAGTACAAGACGGAGTCGCGGTGCGCAATCAGGGCGCGCTTGGTCATGCAGTCCGGCCCCGTGTACGGGTAAGCGTAGACCAGAAGGCCGTCGGAGTATTCATCGGTGTCGGACATGAACCACGACACCTCACCCTTGCGGGCCGGGGTGCACTTGTCGAACATGTTGGGTATCGTCATACTCACCCCCCATCTCTTGGCCACATCCGTGGCGTTGGCGCCGCTCTTTATCCGCTTGTAATACTTTATCAGCCTGTCGCGCTCTGCCCTTACGAGGAAGCTCACTATTTTTATCTCGTTCCTCGAGGCCACGCCGGCCACGGCCGCGCTGCTCTTGCCCTGTATGCGGATCACGGCCTGCTGCCTCGCCCACGTCTCTTTGAAGAAGGCTATGGTGTCGGTGCTTACCGTGTCGGCTATGTCAACCACTATTATGTTGCGCAGCTTGTGCATGTTATAGTCCGGGTCGAACATTCCGTGTGGCACGGCCTGCATCTCGAATATGGGCTCGGCCGCGGGCAGGCCGAGGTACTCCTGCCCCAATATGCGGCTTAAGACGCGCCCCGCCGTGTCTTCCTGGGCGCTTTTCCCTATCACGACCAGCACCTCGCCGGCGCGACCCGTTATCTCGGGCTTGAAGGCCTGCTTGGCGTCGTTCCCGCTGCACGAGGCGAGCATGCCAGCGACGGCAGCCGCCATGATTTTTATCGTTGTCGACATCTGCATTTCTGTCTCTTTTTCTGGGTCTGTTTGTCTCTATGTGGCCGCGAGGCCGTTATGTCTTCTCCTCCACCACGAAGAAGTAGGGGCTTATCTCGCGGTCGTAGTATATCCTTAGGCGTTGGCCAATTTTTATGTCTTTGGTCTCCATGCCGTTCCACTCCATTATGCTCGCCGCCGTAGTCTGATACTGCATGGCTATCTTGTGCAGATACTCGCCTTTGGCGACCACGTGGGTCAGCGTGTCCGTCACTATTTGGGGCGTTCCGAAGAACCCTGTCATGTCTGGGGCCGCGTCGGGGCGGAGCATTCGCTCTATGCGCAGGTAGCGCGATATGTTGTCGCGAGGCAGCGTCAGACGCTGCGGTGTGCCGTCATAGGCTATGAAGTCCTTGACGTATTGCGGGTTCAGCTGTTGGAGAACGTCGCGCTTCACGCCCGATGCGCGGCTGAGCTGGTCGAACGATATGCTCAGGTTGACGTACACGGTGTCGACGTCGTCTATGGTATACGCGGGCTTGGCGGGCGTGATGTTGTGGTTCTTGTAGTAGTTCATCACGTAGTTCACGGCTATGAAGGCGGGGACGTATGAGCGCATCTCGGGCGTCAGGTACGGAGACAGCTCCCAGAAGCTTTTCCTCGAGCCTCCCGCGCGCTCCATCGCCTTCTGGACCTGGCCAAGGCCCCCGTTGTAGGCGGCCAAGGCCAACTGCCAGTCCCCGAGGTTCTTATACAGGTATTGCAGGTATCGGCAAGCCGCGTCGGTGCTCTTCCTGACGTCGCATCGCTCGTCCTCGTAGCTCGTCACCTTGAGGCCCATCATTATGCCCGCGTGATACAGGAACTGCCACAGCCCCATAGCGCCGCTCTTCGATTTTGCCTTGGGGTCCAACGCGCTCTCTATCACTGCCAGGTATTTCAGCTCCTGAGGCAGGTTATACTTGCTCAGGTACTCCTCGAAGATGGGGAAGTAGAGCTCCGCGCGACCCAGTATGTTGGCCAGGTGGTCGCGCCTGCGCTCCAAGTACACGTCTATGTACGCCCTCACCTGGGTGTTATACTCCAGCGTGATGGGTGAGAGGTCGTTCAGGTGCTCCATGCGCCTGGCGTATATGTAGTCCGGCACCTGAGGGTTCACGCCCTGCCCTTGCCCTTCGGCCACTGGGCTCCATGCGGCAACCGACAGTATGGCAACCGACAGCCTCTTCAAAGCCTTCCGCCACCAGCCCTTCCTCTCCGAGCTTTTATGCGCCGCCTCCGACATCTTTGCCGCCTCCGCTTCTGCTGTTCGCCCTTTATCGGCCTATCAGAAATCTTACTATGTCCGCCCCGTTGGCATACACCACCAGCAGCAGGATAAGCGTCATGCCGATGGTCTGAGCCACTTCGAGGACCCTCTCGCTGGCCTTGTAGCCCGTTATCATCTCCACAATGACGAACATCAAGTGGCCCCCGTCAAGCCCCGGTATTGGCAATATGTTCATCACCGCCAGTATTATGGCGAAGAACGCCGTGTTGAACCAGAAGGCCTGCCAGCTCCACTGCGAGGGGAACATCTTGGCCATGGTGCCGAAGCCGCCTACCTTGGTCGCGCCCTCCTTCGTGAATAGCATCGGCAGCTGTTTGCAATAGTTCACCAGCAGGTCCTTGCCCTTCTTTACGCCGGCAGGCAGGGCCTCGAAGAATCCGTAGCTGACGGTTTTCGGGGTCAGCCACCGCGTGGGCTCGCAATTGTATATTCCGATCTTCCCGTCGCTGCCTATGTGGGCGCTGAGCGTGTCCACGCCGCCAGCCTGCCGGGCGACGACTATGCTCACTTCGCCGCCCTTGAGGCTGTCCATCACAGTCGCGAACTCATAGAACGACGGGTTGGCGATATAGCCGGCGCTGATTACCGAGTCGCCCTTCACGAGGCCGCAAGCCTCGGCGGGGCTGCCCGTCACCACCGAGTCGACAACGGTCGGCACTCTGAATGCGAACAGGGCCTGGCTGTCGTTGCCGCGGAGTATGTCGCGGAAAAAGTCGTGCGGAAGCTTTATGCTCATGGGCTCGCCTCCGCGGACAATGTCCACCGTGCAAGTGTCGTCAAATATTATGGCGTTGGCCGCGTCCTTATATGTCTCGCACGCAGTGCCGTTCACGCCGGCCACCACGTCGCCATTCCGGAAGCCAGCGCTCTTCATCACGTCGCTGAAGTCGAACCCGTTGCGGCCTTCCGACAGGGGCAGGTATGTCTCGCCGTAGGAGTAAGCCATAATCCAGAATATCAGGGGGGCGGTCAAGAGGTTCACCAT
>CAKVCS010000071.1 GCA_934725785.1 uncultured Bacteroidales bacterium
GCTCTGGACGCCCTCGCGCGACATCTTGACGCCGCCGGCGAGCAAGAGCTGCACAGCCAGACGCAGATAATGATAATGCCAGGCTACAAGTTCAGGCTCGTCGACGCGCTCATCACTAATTTCCATCAGCCCCACAGCACGCTCCTGCTGCTCATCGGAGCCTTCGTGGGCATGGATTGGAAGAAGATATACCGCCACGCCCTCGACGGTGGCTACCGTTTCCTCAGCTATGGGGACTCTTCGCTGCTAATGCCGTAGCGGTTGACAACACGTTTCAGCGATTTAAAATGTACAGATATGGGAAATTATGTCGACAACAACCTCTCGCGGGGTGAGCATGTGGCCTATGAGGCCCACTATCATTGGAGGATATGGGTCGAGCTGAAGAGCATCCTCTCGCTCTTCATCCGACCTCTTATAATGACAAAGACCGACGAGTTCGTCATAACTAACAAGAGGGTCATAATGAAGACCGGGCTCATTTCGCGAAACGTGTTCGAGATGACGCTATCGCACATTGAGTCAATCAATGTCGACCAGTCCATCCTTGGCAGGATTCTCGACTATGGCACCATCATCATCGTTGGCTCCGGCGGGACAAGGGAGAGCTTCGCGAACATCGCCGCGCCTGTCAAATTCCGCAAGGCGTTCATGGATGCCATATAAATGGTATTTTTTCAGACAATGTGGATTTTTTTGTCTTTCCTTATTGCATTTCTCACCACTTCTCGCCATATTCGCGTTGTCCAAAATGAACAACTGATGCTTAGTTTTAACAACATATGGTGGTGGCGCACGTCTTACTTTCAGTCCCGGAGGTAAGCTCTCGCGTGTGTACCCAACACAAGATTAAGAGCCTTGTCGATACTCCGGCAAGGCTCTTTCTTTTTTAAGGCCGGCATCGGCGACCATCCAAGTGTAAAATCAAATCTGACTGACGATATGCCAATCTTCAGCTATAAGACCGACATAACGACCCAGCTCGGGGACCTCGCCACCCCGGTGGGCCTCTATATGAAGCTCCGAGACCTCTACCCGCAGAGCATCCTTATGGAAAGCTCCGACTACCACTCGGCCTCAAACGCGCGCTCCTTCATTGGCGTGGACCCCATAGCCCGCGTCCAGGTGGCCCACGGCGTGGCGTCGTGCCAATATCCCGACAAGACGTCAACATCAAGGCCGCTCGCCGCCGGCTTCTCATCGGCCGATGCCATCAACGGTTTCCTGCGATCTTTCTCTATCGAGGGCGAGGGGCATTGCGGGCTCTTCGGCTACACGTCGTTCAACGCCGTGAGCTACTTCGAGAACATCAAGATAAAGGACGAGGAGTTCCCGCAGCACGACGCGCCAGACATCCTTTACGTCCTCTTCAAGACCCTCATCGAGTTCGACCATTTCAACAACCAGCTGCGCATCATTACGCTGCGTGCGGACGGCGAGGCCGAAGGGGTAGGCCGTAAGATTCACAACGCCTTGAGGCGCACTGATATACGGCCTTACGAGTTCCATGCCGTAGGCCCGACGGCCAGCACGCTCACCGACGAGGAGCACAAGGCCAACATCAGGAAGGGCATCGAGCACTGCCTGCGAGGCGATGTCTTCCAAATCGTCCTCTCCAGGCGCTTCGTCCAGCGCTACGAGGGCGACGACTTCAAGCTCTACCGCACCCTGCGAAGCATCAACCCGTCGCCCTATCTTTTCTACATGGACTTTGGCGGCTTCCGCATATTCGGCTCGTCGCCCGAGACGCATTGCCGCATAGACATGAAGACCCGCAAGGCCTACATTGACCCCATTGCGGGTACCACCAAACGCACGGGAGACCCGGAGCAGGACGCCAAGAACGCGATCTACCTGCGCAACGACCCCAAGGAGAACGCGGAGCACGTCATGCTCGTCGACCTCGCGCGCAACGATCTCAGCCGCAACTGCTCGGATGTGAAGGTCGACTTCTACAAAGACATGCAGTACTACAGCCACGTCATCCACCTCGTCAGCCGAGTCTCGGGCACGCTCCTGCCCGAGGCGGACCCCGTCAAGGCGTTCATCGACACGTTCCCGGCGGGCACCCTCTCCGGCGCCCCCAAGGTCCGAGCCATGCAGCTGATCAGCGAGATCGAGCCGCACAACCGCGGCGCCTACGGCGGCTGTGTCGGGAGCATCGGCTTCGACGGCTCGCTCAATCAGGCCATAACCATACGCACGTTCGTCAGCCGATGCGGCGAGCTGTGGTTTCAGGCGGGCGGCGGCATCGTGGCCAAGAGCGACGAGGAGTACGAGCTGCAGGAGGTCAACAACAAGCTGGGCGCGCTCCGAAAGGCCATCCTCATGGCCGAGAAAATGTGATAACGCGTCCTCGCGACATACCTTTTCATCCTTAAACGACACTCTCTATGAACTGCAACGTTGTAATAATAGACAATTACGACTCTTTCACATATAACCTCGCGCACCTGCTCAAGTCGCTGAGCGCCAAGGTGACCGTCGTCCGAAACGACCAGTTTGAGCTGGACGGGCTCGGACGCTATGACAAGATTGTCCTCTCGCCCGGCCCCGGGATCCCGAGCGAGGCGGGCCTGCTGCTCAGCGTCATAAGACAATATGCGGCCTCCAAGCCCATGCTCGGTGTCTGCCTCGGCCATCAGGCCATTGGCGAGGCCTTCGGGGCCAGGCTGACAAACCTCAGCGACGTCTTTCACGGGGTCCAGAGCCCGATCAACGTCGTGGCGGACGACTATATTTTCAGCGGACTGCCCAAGGAGGGCCTGCCCGTGGGGAGGTATCACTCGTGGGTGGTGGATCGGGGCGGCTTCCCTGATTGCCTCGAGGTGACTGCCGTCAGCCAGGAGGGGCAGGTGATGGCGCTCAGACACAGGTCGCTCGATGTCCACGGCATACAGTTCCACCCCGAGAGCGTACTCACCCCCGATGGAGCCGCCATTGTCGGCAACTGGCTCCGAAAGTGAGTGGCGGCAGCCCATTTTAGCACACACAACCCAAAGAATCTAAGATATCAGACCGGCATATGAAAGAAATTCTACAGAGGCTCGTGGCAGGCGAGAGCCTGTCTTCGGAAGAGACCGAGCAAATACTTGTGAACATAACCCGCGAGGCCTACCCTCAGGAGCAGGTGACGGCGTTCATTATGGGCATTCAGATGCGAGGGATCTCGGTCGACGAGCTTCTCGGCCTCCGTTCGGGGGTCCTCAAGACGGGCGTCCCCGTCAATTTTGACGACTACAGGCCCATCGACATCGTCGGTACTGGCGGCGACGGCAAGAACACGTTCAACATATCCACCTGCGCATGCTTCGTCGTGGCCGGCGCGGGCTACAAGGTCGCCAAGCATGGCAACTATGCCGCCACGTCCGTCAGCGGCGCGTCAAACGTCATAGAGGGCCACGGCGTCAAGTTCACCAACGACGAGGCTCTGCTGCGCCGCAGCATCGAGGAGTGCGGCATAGCGTATCTCCACGCGCCACTCTTCGCCAAGGCGCTCAAGTTTGTGGGGGGCATTCGCAAGGCTCTCCAGATTCCCACTTGCTTCAACCTCCTCGGCCCCATAGTCAACCCGTCCCGCCCGGCGTTCCAGGTGCTCGGCGTCGCCAACCTCAACCAGATGAGGCTCTACAACAACGTCTACCAGAAGATGGGTATCGGTTATTGCATTGTCAGCAGCCTCGACGGCTACGACGAGATCTCGCTCACAGGCGATTTCAAGGCCCAGACGAAGACTATGGAGAACATTTTCAGCCCCGGCGACCTCGGCTTCCAGACGGTCAAAGCGGAAGATATCTGCGGCGGCGGAACAAAAGAGGACGCCATCAAGATTTTCGACAGCGTGCTCAACGGCGCGGCCAAGCAGAGCCAGACCGACGTCGTGGTGGCCAACGCGGCCTTCGCCATCCACGCCATCGAGCCGCAAAAGTCCGTGGCGGACTGTGTGGCGATGGCGCGTGAGAGCATAGACAGCGGCAGCGCGCTCCGCACCTTGCGGAAATTCGTTGAGCTGAACTCTTAGGGCGCGGGAGGCACAGGCGAATATGAATTACCTGGACAAAATTGTGGCCCGCAAGCGGGAGGTGGTCGACGAGGCCAAGAGCCGCATGCCCATAGCCGATGTCATGGCGCGCATCGCCGACTCCCCGGCCCCGCTCCCCTTCGCGCAAAGCGTAATGGGGCGCAACGGGATTATCGCCGAGTTTAAGCGCAAAAGCCCCTCCAAGGGGCTGATTCACAAGAGTGACATAGTACCCGCCGATGTCGTGCCGGCTTATTGCCGCGCCGGGGTGTCCGCCATATCGTGCCTTACGGACTCGGACTTCTTTGGCGGCAGCCTGGCCGACCTGAGTCAGGCCGTCGAGGCCGCGGGGCGGTTCGGAGTGCCTGTCTTGAGGAAAGAGTTCGTCATTGACGACTATCAGGTGTTCGAGGCCAGGGCATGGGGGGCGTCCGCCATCCTGCTCATCGCGGCCATACTCTCGCGAGACGACTGCCGCCGGCTCGCCCTCACGGCAAGCCAGCTCGGGATGGAGGTCCTGCTCGAGCTCCATGATGAAGACGAGGTAGGCTACGTCACCGAGGGCGTCACGGTCGCAGGAATAAACAATCGCGACTTGCGGACTTTCAATGTCGACCTCGAACACTCCATCCGAGTCTCGCATATGCTGCCCGAGGGGCTGCCACGAATATCCGAGAGCGGCATCAAGGGCGTCGACGACATGCGCCGACTGAGGATAGCCGGGTTCGACGGCTTCCTCATTGGCGAGTGCTTCATGAGGGAGGAAGACCCGGGGCTGGCATGCCAGAGGCTTTGCGACACCCTGTCAAGCTTAACCAAATAAGGACACACCAATGAGCGTGAAAATCAAGATCTGCGGGATGAACAACATCGACAATATCAGCAAGATATTGTTCCTCGAACCCGATTATCTCGGCTTCATCCTCTGGCCTAAGTCGCCACGCTGCGCCATCGGCAAACTCAACACGGACATGCTCTCCATCATCCCGCCAACGGTCAAGCGCGTGGGCGTCTTCGTCGACGCGAGCGAGACCGAGGTGAGGGACGCCATCGAGACCTACGGCCTTTCCGCGGTCCAGCTCCACGGACACGAGAAGCCGCGTTTCTGCGCGCAGGTGAAGGACCTGGGGGTGGAAGTATTCAAAGCGTTCCATATTGAGGACAGCCATGACTTCGACTCCGTGTGGGATTATACGGAGGTGGTGGACTATTACCTCTTCGACACCAAAACCCCGGCAATGGGGGGCTCCGGCTCCAGTTTCGACTGGCAGCTCATCCTGCGCCAGCCTCTCCGGACCCCATGGATACTCTCGGGCGGCATTAGTCTCGAGAACATTGAGGAGGCCGCGCAGAGCGGGGCCTCCATCGTCGACCTTAACAGCCGCTTCGAGACCGAGCCTGGCATTAAGGACTACAACCTCCTCAGGCAGGCCGTCGAGAAGGTTAGGAATCTTTAGGCGGCCATTTTTACCCGAATAACAAAAAAAACAATAAGATACAGCCAATGTCCAAGTACCAAGTGTCCGATGACGGCTTCTATGGCCGCTTCGGAGGGCAGTGGGTCCCCGAGATGCTCTACCCCAACGTGGAGAACCTCAAGCGGAACTACCTGAAAATACTCGAGTCCGACGAGTTCAAGAGCCAATTCCTCGGCCTGATGAAAGACTATGTCGGCCGCCCGACGCCTCTCACTTTCGCCAAGAGCCTCTCAGATATTTACGGGGCCAACGTATACCTCAAGCGAGAGGATCTGGCCCACACTGGCGCGCACAAGATCAACAATGCCATCGGCCAGGTCATAATGGCAAAGA
>CAKVCS010000072.1 GCA_934725785.1 uncultured Bacteroidales bacterium
GGGTGGCGGGGCTTGCGCATACACACAAAAAAAGAGCCTAACCTCCCCGCGCACGACGGCGCGCGGGGCAACGCGCACGACGGGAGCGGGGGGGGCGAGACGCGCCAAAAAGCGGCATCCGCCAGAGCCACCAGGGTCCGCGCCCGCACTTTGAATTTTAACAAAAGCGGCGTCCGCACATGTGATTTTTCGCCCCCGGCAAAGCGTCGGGCTCTCACTTTCCGCCACACATTTTGACATTTCACCCCAAAAACCGCCATTCAAGCCACTTTTGGCAAGCCGAGGCAACAAACAAATTGCAACACGCGAGACCCCTCATTTTCTTTGCAAACGTAACCGCGGGGAACAGATACCGCGGGCAAACAAGGATAACGATGCCAAAGAACAAAAGCATAGCCGACGAGGCGCACCAGGTGGTGCTGCGCGCGGTCCACGCGGCCCTGCAGCAGGGCGTGGTGAGCATAGACGCGGAGCGCTGCAAAGGCTGCGAGCTGTGCGTATATGAGTGCCCAGCCCACACGCTCCGCTTATCGAGCGACGTGAACCTGCGCGGGTTCCACCACTCGGAGCAGATAGCCCCGGACAGGTGCATAGGCTGCGCCAGCTGCGCGCTGATATGCCCCGACGGGTGCATAACGGTGTACAGGAAAACCCTAATCCCCAAAAAGCTGCAGGAGGAGCTGCAGGAGAAGCTATGAGCGAAGACGTCAGACTGATGAAAGGCAACGAGGCCTTGGCCCACGCCGCCATACGCTGCGGCGCCGACGCTTATTTCGGCTACCCCATAACCCCCCAGAGCGAGGTCCTCGAAACCCTCATGGCCGAGCGTCCGTGGGCCACCACAGGCATGACCGTGATGCAAGTAGAGAGCGAGGTCGGCGCGATACACATGGTGTATGGCGCGGCGGCGTCGGGCAGGATGGCGATGACATCGTCATCGGGCCCGGGCATCAGCCTCATGCAGGGCGGCATATCATACATGTGCGGAGCCGACCTGCCATGCCTCGTGGTGAACGTGATGCGCGGCGGCCCCGGCCTCGGCACCATCCAGCCCAGCCAAGGCGACTATTACCAGACCGTAAGGGGCGGCGGGCATGGCGACTACCACGTCTTCACCCTCGCCCCCGCGAGCGTCCAGGAGATGGCCGACTTCGTATCGGTGGCGTTCGACTGGGCCTTCAAATATCGCAACCCGGCCATGATCTTGGCCGACGGGACCATAGGTCAGATGATGGAGAAGGTGGTCCTGCCCCCGCCCCGCAAGCGCCTCACCCCCAAAGAGGTGGAGCAGAGGGCGCCTTGGGCGGTCAACGGCACAATGCGCCACCGGATGGAGAAGAACCGGATAACGAGCCTGGAGCTGGACCCGGCCCTGATGGAGGCCAAAAACAGGAGGCGCGAGGAGCGATACGCCGAGGCCGAACGCGAGTGTGTGAGATTCGAGTCGATAATGACCGACGACGCGGACATAGTCCTCGTGGCATTCGGCTCGTCGGCGCGCGTTTGCACCAAGGCTGTCGAGATGGCCCGCGCTGAGGGCGTAAAGATGGGGCTCCTACGCCCGATAACCCTGTGGCCATTCCCCAAGGAGGCCCTGCGCGACGTGGCTCGGCACGCCAAGGCGATGCTCGTGGTCGAGCTGAACGCCGGCCAGATGATAGACGACGTCCGGCTCGCCGTCGAGGGCCGCATCCCCGTGGAGCACTTCGGGCGGCTCGGCAGCGGCGTGATACTCACCCCGTCGGAGATTGTGGAGGCGAGCCGCAAGATGTGCAAAGACAAAGGCTTATAACAACGAGAGGGAGGAACATGACAATGGACGTAAACAGCCTGAAGATAGACGACAACATAGTATACAGGCGTCCGCGGCTGATGACCGAGGCCAACATGCACTACTGCCCCGGCTGCTCGCACGCCACCATTCACAAGATATTGGCCGACGTGCTGAGCGACATGCACCTGGAGGACAAAGCGATAGGCGTGAGCCCCGTGGGTTGCTCAGTGTTCATATACAACTACATCGACATAGACTGGGTGGAGGCCGCCCACGGACGCGCCCCGGCAGTGGCGACGGGCGTGAACCGCATGAACCCGGACAAGATGGTGTTCACATACCAGGGCGACGGCGAGCTGGCCGCCATAGGCACCACGGAGGTCATACACGCATGCAACAGGGGCGAGAACATCACCATAATATTCGTCAACAACGCGGTGTATGGCATGACGGGCGGCCAGATGGCCCCCACCACCCCCCTCGGGATGAAGACCGTGACATGCCCTGACGGCCGCACCGTCGAGCTGAACGGCTACCCACTGCCCATAACGGAACTGCTGTGCCGCACGGAGGGCACATGCTTCGTGAGCCGCGAGTGCGTGACGAGCTACAAGAACGTGATACACGCTAAGAAAGCCCTACGCCGGGCGTTTGAGAACACCATTGCCAAGCGCGGCACAAGCGTCATAGAGTTCATGGGCACGTGCTGCTCGGGGTGGAAGATGACGCCACACGACGCCAACGCATGGCTCGACGAGCGAATGAAGACCATGAAAATGGGCACGCTCAAGGCGCTGGACAAGAAAATTGACGCACACCCGTACAAGGCGCCCGACCAAGAGGACATTGGCGAGAGAGCGCTTAGATTCTGAACGGGGGGCGGACGAGAGAACTTAAAGATAAAAAGAGAAGCGATGACAAGCGAGATACTGATAGCCGGATTCGGAGGGCAGGGAGTCCTCTCGATGGGCAAGACACTGGCCTACGGGGGCGTGCTCCGCGGCAAAGAGGTGACGTGGCTGCCAAGCTACGGGCCGGAGCAGAGGGGCGGCACAAGCAACGTCACCGTTGTCATATCGGACGAGCGGATAAGCTCGCCGATAGTCGACACGTATGACGTGGTGATAGCCCTCAACCAGCAGAGCCTCACGAAGTTCGAGGGGCGCGTGAAGCCTGGCGGAATCCTCGTGTATGACAGCTACGGGATACAGGCCAGACCCAGCCGCACGGACATAAGCGTATATAGCGTAGACGCCACAGAGCAGGCCAACGCCAACGGGCTGCAGAAAATGACGGGCATAATGGTTCTCGGCTCAATGCTGAGCGTGAACCACATTTTGGACAACGACGCCATAATGGAAAGCCTGAGGAAGACGCTGCCCGAGCGATATCACCACCTGCTGCCGGCCAACGAGAAGGCCCTCAAGATGGGCGAGCAGATGGCCGTCCGCGAAGACGCGCGCGCAGCCTCGGCCGCATAGGGAGCCATAGCGCACCTGCGCAAAAAAGGCATACTCCCCGCCACAACCGGACCCCACGGGTGCTTGCTCGCGAGGCCGGATGGCGGGGATTCCCTTATGCGGACGCCGCGCACGTCATCCTCTGACAAGATAAAAACAGCTCCCACGGAGCTAAAGCCACATTGTCGAAAGGAGATTTTTACTACCTTTGCACCGCAAATTGCGAAGAGTGCTATGGAGCAACTTGATTACAGCATACCCCTGAGGCGGCTGCCTAACGGCGACCACAAGTTCAACTTCGAGTGCGGCGACGATTTGTTCGGCCGGGTCGAGAATGCGCTGGTGGAGCATGGCCATCTCTACGTGGAGGTTGCCGTCCACAAGAACGACGAGATGATGACACTCGATTTCGCAATCGGCGGAACACTGCGCCTGCAGTGCGACGTGTGCCTCGGCTGGTTCGACTATCCGATAGAGGATTGCGAGGAGCGCGTAACGCTGAAGCTCGGCAACAAGTTTGAGGAGATCGGGGACGACCTCTATGAGGTTGACGCGGCTGAGGAGAGGCTCGACCTCTCGCAATGGATATACGAGATGGCCAGCGTAATGATCCCGCTCCGGTGTGAGCACCCGCTTGATGACGACGGTAACCCCACATGCGACCCCACAATGCTCGCTGAGCTTGAGAAATACGTGGTCCGGAGCGAGGAAGACCTGGAGCGGAAGAAAAGAGAGGCGCAGGAGAACAGCGGAGATGTGATAGACCCGCGATGGGCGGCCTTGAAGCAGCTGAAAGGCGACGATTGACTTTCCATAGCGTTTTGAGCCGCTGTTGGCGGCAAGTAAAGCGCTTATTAAATAACAAAACAATATAAACAAAAAGAGATGGCACATCCTAAACGAAACCATTCCAAGACCCGTCGCGACAAGCGTCGCACGCACTACAAGGCAGTGGCACCCGCCCTCGGCGTATGCTCCAACTGCGGCGCAACCATCAAGCTCCACACCGTCTGTGGCGAGTGCGGCTACTACCGCGGCAAGCTCGCTATCGAGAAAGAGGTGACCGCGTAAGGCGCTAACTGGATTTTATTCGGCGGCCGGCTGACGGCTGGCGATAATTTGCCCCTCGGGGAGGTTCTTGGACCTCGGCGAGGGGCAAATTGTGTCTACGGAAGGCGATGGCTGCGAGAGCCGAAATTGAATTTTTATAACGCTTTTCGTATATTTGTTCGGGAGGAAAGCGGGGACTCCCCCGCGCGACACGCGCTGCAAGAGCATCCAGGCATGGACGGCATGCGCAGAGGCGGGGCCGCAAGTGTCATGACATTAAAAAGCACAGGCATGGATAGATACGCATACATGCGCGAAGCCATAAGGATGGCAACAGCCAACGTCGGCGAAGGCGGAGGGCCGTTCGGGGCCGTAATTGTAAAAGACGGCAAGGTCATAGGGCGCGGAGTAAACCGCGTGACGGCGGAGTGCGACCCCACCGCCCACGCGGAGGTAAGCGCCATTCGGGACGCGGCAAAAAACGAAGGCTCGTTCGACCTTAGCGGGGCTGAGATATACACCTCTTGCGAGCCTTGCCCGATGTGCCTCGGAGCCATATACTGGGCACACATATCGAAGATATTCTACGGGAACACGAAGAGCGACGCGGCGAAAATAAACTTCGACGACTCGTTCATCTACAAACAGATGAGCCTGCCCGAGGACGAAAGAGCCATTCCGCAGGAGCGCATCCTTGGCGAGGAGGCCATAGAGACTTTCAAAGCCTGGGACGCGAAAGAGGACAAGAAGGAGTACTGACGGCCGCCCCCGCGCATTCTTTCCGCGCGGCTCGCAGTGTTAACATATGCGCATTTTATACAAAAAGCGCAAACCCAACGAGTGGAGGCAACGTAGAAGCAGGGCGGTCGCAGGCTGGCGCGCCCACCCGACCACCAAAGAAACAAAACCAAGATGCAGATAACAGACGTGTCGTGCGCAGTGATCGTCCGCGAGGGCATGATTCTTGCCGCGAACAGAAACAACCGCGTGTCAAACAGCGGCGCTTGGGAATTTCCCGGCGGCAAGCCGCACGAAGGGGAGACGCCCGAAGACTGCGTGGTGAGACGCGTGCAGGAGGAGCTTAACCTGAACATTCACGTGGTTGACGAGCTGACCACGTTCACAGTGCAGTCATCGGCGGACAAGGCGTACAAGATATACCCATTCCTTGCGGAGATAACGAACGGTAACGTCGAGCTGACGCACCACTCCCGCGCGGAGTGGTTCATGCCCATGCAGCTGATGGGTCTGGCATGGCCGGATACGGACTTGCCCATCATAGACGAGATTGTCAGCAGAATATTCAAGACCGGCAAGATTATATAGCCTCAGTGATGTGGGCTTAAAAGACATCCCGGCGGGTGCGTATGGCCTGTGGCAAGCCCAACGGCCACAGAATCGAGGAAGAAGGCGGGCGCGCCATGCGCTCATGGCCGCGAGGATACGCAGGCGGGGAGCTTTCGGCTGATTGCCTCCAACATCAGCGTAAAGACGACAAAATGCCAAAAGAGGGGCGGCGCG
>CAKVCS010000073.1 GCA_934725785.1 uncultured Bacteroidales bacterium
CAGGTTCTGCTGCTCTTTGCATGCCTTGTATGTCTGCTCAATTATGTTTTCGCGTCCCGTGTCTTTCAGCAGCTGTATGGCGGCTGCGAATGCGCAGAAGTCGCCAAGTTTGGCCATGTCTATGCCGTAGCAGTCAGGATAGCGGATTTGCGGTGCGGACGATACCACTATGACCTTCTTGGGGTGAAGCCTGTCCAATATGCGGAGAATGCTTCGCTTAAGTGTCGTGCCGCGGACTATCGAGTCGTCTATCACCACAAGCGTGTCCTGCAAATTCTTTACCACGCCGTATGTGACGTCGTATACGTGTCCCACCATGTTGTCGCGGCCGGAGTCCGCCGTTATGAATGTGCGCATCTTCACGTCCTTGATGGGTATCTTTTCAAAACGGGGCTCGTGACGCATTATTTCCCAAAAACGTTCGCGGCTCACCTCGCCCTTAGCCTGCTCGGCCAGCACTTGCTCGCATTGGCGCATTTTTATTTGCGCGCGGACACCTTCCATCAAGCCGAGGTATGCTGTCTCGGCTGTGTTTGGGATGTAGGAGAAAACCGTGTTGTCAATGTCATACCCGACCTTCTCAAGCAGTGTGGGGGCGAGCAGATAGCCAAGCTGTTTGCGCTCGTGGTATATGTCGCGGTCGGACCCGCGCGAGAAGTATATGCGCTCAAATGAGCACGACTTGCGCTCCTGCGGAACTCTTACAAGCTCGTCTGAGACGTGTCCGTTCTTGCGGATTATGATGGCGTGACCTGGCTTGAGCTCCTGCACCTGGCAGTAGCGGACGTTGATGGCCGTCTGAATGACGGGCCGCTCCGAGGCCACCACGACAATCTCGTCGTCATAGTAGAAGTAAGCCGGGCGTATCCCCCACGGGTCTCGCGTCACGAACGCGTCGCCGTGCCCGAAGATGCCGCCAATCACGTATCCGCCATCCCATTTGCGGCTCGAACGCTCCAATATTTTCCTTATGTCTATCGAGCCCTCAATCTTGTTCGAGATGTCGCGGTTGTCCAGGCCCTCATTCTTATATTGGCGGAAGAGCAGCTGCACCTCGTCATCCACGAAATGACCGACGTTCTCAAGTATCGTTACCGTGTCCGAGAAGTTCTTGGGGTGCTGGCCAAGCTCCACGAGGCTCGCGAATATCTCGTCGACGTTGGTCAGGTTGAAGTTGCCGGCCAGAGCCAGGTTGCGGCTGCGCCAGTTGTTCTCGCGCATCACCGGGTGGCAATACTCTATGTTGTTGTTGCCGAACGTGCCATACCTCAGGTGGCCCAGATAGACCTCGCCCGCGAACGGCAGGTTCTGCTTGGCCCATGCCGGATCGCTCGCTTTTTCCGGGAACTGCTTGAAGGCGTCTGATATCGGGGCGTTGATGCCGTTTATGACGTCCTGTATCGGGTTGTCGCTGTTTGAGCGTAGGCGGTATATGTACTGCTCGCCAGAGGGCTGGTCAAGTTTCAGGCCCACTGCGCCGGCTCCGTCTTGGCCGCGGTTGTGCTGCTTCTCCATAAGGAGGAACAGGCGTTGGAGGCCATACTGCCATGTGCCATATTTCTGCTGGTAATACTCCAGCGGTTTGAGCAGACGGACGAGGGCTATGCCGCACTCGTGCTTAATCGCTTCACTCATCGGATATTGTTGGGTTGTGTTTTGTTCTGAACGTTCGCTGACGTTTCAATGCCGCGAATATACTGCTTTAAATGCAATGTCGGGAGCTTTACGCACTACGGCAAGCGCCGCGCCGTATGGTCATCCCACGCGTTGCGCGGCGCTTGTCTCCACCGTCATTCGCGAAATGTGCTTTTGCGCACTGTGTTGTCGCGGACTATATAACTGCCACCGAAGTTGGGCTGAAGCTTGCTCAGCAGCTTGAGAGCCTCGCTGCGCGAGCGGTAGTTGCCTACGCGCACCCGCCAAAATGGGGCGTTATAAATTATGTACGCCTTCTCCTCGGGATACATTTTCAAGAAGCGCGCTTGCGTCTCCGCCGCGTCGTTCTTCGATGTCACACCGGAGCCTGAGTATATCTGTATCCTGAAGCCGTCGAGCGAGGTCTGATTGTAGTTGCTTCGTGAGCTGTATGTTACCAGCGAGTCCAGGCTCGCTGTCATAAACATCACGTTCAGTCGCCCCTCCTGTGCTTGGGCAAGCCCTTCCGTCGCGCCAAGGGTGGCCATCATGCCCCACGCAAGGGCCGTACGCAATATGCTTACGCTTTTCATTAGTCTTTTTTCCTTCTTGCGTCTGCAAATTTAATCATTGTCCGTATACTTGCCGCCCGGCGCACGCGCTAATAACTGAAGCTTTGGTGTTGGCTCACTTGCCCTTTTCTACACATATTGGGCGGGGCAAGGTGAAGTGCTTAATGGCTTTTACGGGGGCGTAGCCTATGATATCAGTTTGCGAGCCGTCTGGCGGTCGGTACACATGTCCGAGCTTGTTATCTTGGCGATAATGGCCTCCCTGCTCTGCTCCGCGCTCTCATCGGGCAGTCTGAACCAGTCTGCGTACATGGCTTCTGGCGTCGTGTATCTTGCCTTCCCCCAGCCGTATGGCCTGCCCTTCTTGTCAATGTTGTACTCAAAGTCGCATACCACTATTCGACCTTTCATTTGCAGTCTTGTCAACACGGTGTCGAGCGAGGCTTTCGTTCCGCCTTCCGAATTGGCAATGAGCGCGCGTTCGGCAAGGGTGGCCCCGTGCCTTCCGAACCCGCACTCTTCGCGAATCTCGGTGGATAGCATGCTTTCGTTGGCCTCTATGGCGCGGAGGACGCGCTCCTCGTCATAATCCATTGGCTTGCACGTTTTTCTGCGCATGTTAATAAGTCTCGGCAGCCATTCGAATGATACGAACACTGCCTTGCCTCTGAAATATTTGGCATATGCCGCGCCGTAATCCCTCACTATCGGCCCTTTCCACTCCCATGGCCCATCCGTGTCGTCGGCGAACCAAAGCTCGGCGGGCGTATGCTCTTCAATCGAGAACCCTTTCACACCGCACGAGAACAAGGGCAAAAAGCCTATCTCATTCACTTTGTCCACCACGTCGCCGGCTGAGCGGAACATCGTCTCGCCCCATACCCTGCTCCCGGCGTTCAATTCTTCATGCAAGCTCATATGGCAAACGGGTTATATGCCTATGTCGTCATCCGGCTCGGTGTCGAGGGCGCGGCGGAAATATGCGTTGAGTGGGGCGCTTGTCTCAATGTCGTGGAGCAATTTCTCCTCGAAGTCCTCTGCCGTGACCTCGGACTCCGTGTAGTCGACTCGGGCGTTTAAGCTCTTAAGTTTTAAGTATTCCGCGTATTGCGGGGCGATGTCATACCCGCGAGGCGTAGTCTTCAGCATCTCTTCGTCCCACAGGCGCATCCTGCGTTTGAACTCTTCCTCGTTCACTATCGCGTCAAGCTCTTCGGGGAAGTTTGACACCTCCGTCCGGAGGCGCTTCAGCATTTCGGGCGGAAGCCCGTAGTTGCCTGTGCAGAAGAAACAGTTGCCCGGCTCCACGTGCATATAGTAGCCAGGCATGTGGCTCTTCCGCCCGCCTTGGCATACGAATGCGCCGAAATGACGTTTGTATGGGCTTTTGTCCGCCGAGAAGCGTATGTCGCGGTAGAAGCGGTATACGCACTGCTTCGGGTCGTGCTCCCCCACTGTAGGGTCCACCTTTTGCACCATCTCGATGAACCGTCCGACAAAGCCGAGGAAAGACGTCCGGGCCAAGTCATACTCGGCCCGGTGCGTGTCAAACCATTGCTTGTTGTTGTTGTCCCTTATTTCCCTCAGGAACTTGAATACCTCTGGGTCTATCATATCGGTCGTTACTCAACAAGGGTGCCGTTGGTGCGGTTGTAGTCAACCTTGGCAAGGTATAGTTGGAACTGGGCGTCGACTTTGGCCGCCATGGCCTGTTGCCACAGCACTTGGCTCTCCATGTAGTCTGTCAGCGTCTCGTATCCGTTGTCGTAAAGGCTTTTGCTCGATCTCATGTTCTCGGCCGCCTGCTCTAGGCTCTTCTCCGCCACGGCAAGCTCTTTGCCTGCCTCGTCAAGGACGTTTGCCGAGCGCTGTTTCTCCAGCTCCATCTGCTCCGTCAGGTTCTGTTTCTCGAGTCTTGTTTGCTCCAGTTCGCATTTGGCCGCTCTGACCTTGTTGGCGTCCTTCCCAAAGTTGAATAGGGGCACTTTCACGTTCACGATGGCTGTGAACGCGAAATCATTTAGCAGTTTCTCGTCAAAGCTTTGCGTGTTTCCGTTGATTGAGACGTCTCCGTTCACTTTGAAGCCGTTCATATAGTTGCCCATCAGCATGAGTCCCACTTCGGGGAGTACGGACGACCTTTGTATCTTTGTCTTGGCTTCTGCCACCTCGACCTTTTTGCTCAGCATTTTGCTCTCCGGGCGAGACTCTACGCTGCCCTCCTTTGTCGCAATGTCGGGATACGTGTCCGCCACGTCTATGTCAGATGTCAGGCTAATGCCGATTTTGTGACACAGGTTCATCTTGGCGAGTGTCACCGCGTTGTCGGCTTTTTTCATGTTCAGCTCGCTCTCGTTCAGCTTCACTTGGACTTTCAGCACGTCGTTGCCCGTCTTCATCCCTTGGTTTTTGGCTTTGGTGACGTTGCCCATTAGTTCCTGCAGCACTTCGTTGTACCGCTTCGCGACTTTTTGCATCTCCTTTGCCTTTATCACGAGGGCGTAGGCCTGGTCGGTGGCCTCTATCGCCGTGGCCTCGGTCAATGTCTCGTTGGCCTCAGATGCCTCTACGGCAAGGCTCGCCATTTTGCTGGCGTTGGCTATTTTGCCGCCCATGTATATCGGTTGCTGCAGTGTAAGCCCAGCCACGAGCATCGGCCCCACTTCGTAACCCATCGAGCCGGACATCCCGGGGAAAAACAGGTAGCCAGCAAGGTTTTGCGCTTTCCACATTTGCGATGCCGCGTCGTTACCCAGGTGTTGCAGAATGGCCTGTGTCTGGGGCTTGAAGTCCGCTCCAGGCTTGAATACCGGGAGTTCGCCTATTACGGGGACGTTAATGTCTTGGTCGCCTTTCAGTGTGCTGTATGCGCCTATGACGTTCAGTGTGAGGCTTGGCAGGTAGTTGGACCTGTAGCTTTTTTTCGTGTACTCCGCGCCTTCTGTCTTGCTTTGCGCCGCCTTTATCTCGTGGTTGTTCTTCAGTGCCATCTCGCGGCACTCGTCAAGGGTGAGTACTTGCTGAGCCTCGGCGGCTATGCTTAGGCAGATAAGGGCCAGCGTCGTTATCAACTTCATCTTTAGCTTCTGTTTTTGTGTTCTGGTCTTGGTGTCCGCCCCTCTGCGCCGGGGCGGTCTGGCGGCCTTCATTCCGCTTCGCAAATGTAATGTTTTCTTTTTTTAGTTTGCTTGCGCTCTTGTCCTAAGATGTTTAGAGTTAGCTAATAAAGGTCTGTAGCGGTTAAGCAACGGTAACACTTTTGGAGTTTTCCAATACTTTTATTGTGTTAAGGTTTCCTTTCCTCGCCTTGGCGATTTTCAACGCCTCAGGCCGCCATGGCGATATCTTCGCCATGGCGGCCTGAGGCGTTATTTCGGGTGTGTTTTGCCCTATTTCTTCGCGTTCTTCCTCTTTGCGCTCGCGTGCTCAAAGTTTTTCGCGTCGATGCTCTTGTTCAGTGTTTTCTCCTTAAGCTGGTACTGGGTGTAGCTGCCGTCTTTCTCCACC
>CAKVCS010000074.1 GCA_934725785.1 uncultured Bacteroidales bacterium
CTGCCACGCCGGCTTCGCGCGGAATTCCCACTCCTGGACCGGACGCTTCATCTGCTCCGTGTCCATCGACTCGTCCACCATGCCGGCTATCTTCACGTAGCCGCCAAGCGGCAGCCAGCCGACACCGTACTCCGTCTCTCCCTTTTTGAATGAGAAGAGCTTGAAGCCAGCGTCGAAGAACAGGAAGAACTTCTCTACTTTTATCTTGAAAAGCTTGGCGAAGAAGAAATGTCCGAACTCGTGGGTCACAACGAGTATCGACAGGCTCAGCAGCAGCTGGAGCGCTATTATCAAGTAGTCCATCGTGGTGTTTGTTGCGCTTGTTCCGCTTTTTGATATGTATGCGCATACACGCGCATTTTGCGAAGTTAATCAATTTATGCGAATATGGGCGTTAACCCTTGCGTTCGTGTCCTCTGGCTTGTGCGTGTTCGGCCTGCGCATATGCGCGTTTGTTGTTTTGTTCTTTTTTCCGAGGTATCTTTGCCCGATTATGCCGGGGCGGTCGCCCCCTCGCCTTACTTTTTTCATTGCGTTTCTACTCAAGGATGGCTTCAACATTACGTCGGCTCCTGCTCTTTTCCGTGTCGCTTTGGCTGTGCGCCTCCGCGATGCGGGCTGGCGAGCGCTTTGCTTTCCGCCATGTAGGCATGGAGTCCGGGTTGGCGCACGAGAGGGTGAACTCCGTTTGCTCTGGCAGGCGCGGCTTTCTTTGGCTCTCCACTCAATGGGGGCTCGATTGCTATGACGGATACTCTGTGTCGTCATTCGCCGTGCCGGACTCCGTGTTGCGTGGCGGCGAGGTGCTGGGCGTGCAGGAGTTCGGGGCGGACTCGATGCTTGTGCGCCTCTCCAACGGCTTCGCCTTGTTTTCCCGGAACAACTTGACTTTCAGCGATGCTGACAGCTTTTTGCGAACCCGCGGGGCTGTGGGGCGTGTCCTCGGCGCGTGGGTGGACGGTCGCCAAAGCCTTTGGCTGATGGAGGCCGACCGGGTGGTCTACTCGTCAGCGTCTGGAGGGTCTTTCTCGTTTCCGCTTCCTGCGGAGGTCGACGTCTCGTGCGTCTCGTCTTCGCGCTACGGCCTCGCCATCCTGCTCGCCGATGGCCGCACTTTGCGTTGCTCTCCGCCCCCCCCCGGGGCGGAGCCCGCCCCTCAGGTTTTCTCGTCGCCCATCAAGTCTGGCGCCAGGGTTTTGCGTGTCGACCTCGATGGAGACCTCTGGGTCGTGTCGTCTGGTGGCGACTCCCTGTGGCACAAGCCTATGTCCGGCTCCGGGTGGGAGCTGTTGAACGGCTGGGCGTATTGGAATGACGATGTGCCTCGCGACATTGTTGACGTATCCGTCGACTCGCGCAGGCGCGTGTGGCTCGTCTCGAGGTGCGATGGGGCTTGCGTTGTCGATCCGTTGGCTGGCTCTGTCACGCCGCTTCGCCGCTCTGCCGCCTCTCCTTTGAGCTTGCGGAGCAACTTCTGCACCTGCGTCAAGGCGCTCCGCTCCGGGGCTGTCGTCATTGGTTACCAGCATTCTGGTTTCTCGGTCTACCACCCGTCGGCGTTCAAGTTCGCACCATTGTCAATTTTGCCGCGGTCGCTTCAAGAGTCGGTGTCGGATGTCCGCAGCGTCGAGACCGACAGCGGGCGATTCGCCTACATAGGTACGAACGGTGGCGGGATTCTGAGGGTCGACGTAAGGACTCGCGAAGCGGTCGCGCTCCCTTTCGCCAAGTCCGATGTCGCTGAGAGCCTTGCCGCTCTGCCGGACGGTTCCTTGTGGGCCTTCGTCGCGGGGCGCGGCTTCGCCCGTTACGGTGAGACGGGGTGGGATGCCGCAAGCCCTGGCGTGTCATATTTCGGGGGAGACGGGCGAGTCCCCGATCCGCTTAACTCCACGTCGTCCGCCGGCGTCGTCGCCAAGTCGCGCTCTGGCTGCCTGTGGGCTGCCGCGGGACGCAGGTTGGTTGCGCTGCCCAACGCGGCCGCGTCGAAGGATGTCTTCGCGGGGTGCGCCGTCGCCACGCTCGAGGACGACGTCGTGGCTGTCCGCGCTGGTCGCGACACGGCCTCTGTCCTGGTTCTCACCCGTTCCTCGTTTTTCTCCGCAAGGCTTTCTGATGATGCCATACGCATAGAGAGGCTTACCGACTATAATCTCAGGGCCGACCACCCTATGGACGTGTGCGTCGGCGTGCATGGCTTCTACTGGGTCGGTCTCTCGAGCGGCGTGGCTATGTTCTCGCGTCAGGACTCCACCGGGCTTGTGCGCCTCATCCGTGTTATAGACCTGCCTCAGCCTGTCATCGCCTTGGCGGCCGAGCCTCATGGCGGGGTCGTGGCCGTGGGCCCGTCCGAGGCGCATATTTTCAGGGTCTACCCCTCTTCCTCGTCCGCCGACGGATATCGCATAGTGGCAGGGCGCTACAGCCAGTCAAGCGGGCTCCTCGCCGGGGTTAACTCCCCCCGCGCCACGAGCGCAATGCCGTTGGGCGGAGTGTGGATCGGAGCCGAGAATGGCGTGAATGAATACCTGCCTGTGGTGGATGACGACAGCCCCGTGCCGCCAGTCTCGTTCAGCCGCCTCTCGCGCGACGGCATGATTGTCATGCCGGGCGAGTCCATCGGCGGGGTCTGTCCTCTCGACCGTGCCATACCTCTCTGCGAGTCGATAACCCTCCCGTGTCACAACGGATCTTTCACGCTCGATTTCTCTGTCCTTGGCGTGTCGTCTCCCGAGTGTTACATGTACTCGTGCGAGATCCGCGGGGCGGACTTGCCCGCGGCCACCTCATTCTCCCCCTCTTTTCATATTCCCGACCTCCCCGCCGGCTCATACGTGCTGAGCGTCGTCGCCATAGACCCCGAGGGCCGCAAGTCCGAGCGCGCGGCCGAGCTCACTCTCGTGTTTTTCCGCCCTTGGTACGAGTCGGCCGCGGCACGCGTCTGCATGGCTGCTGCGCTTGCGCTCATCAGCCTCATGCTGGCCTACAGGTTTGGAGCCAAGCGCTGGAAGCGCCGTCATCCTCGCCAGTCCGACTCCTCGCTCGTCAAGTCCGACGTCTTGGCCACGCTTGGCGAGTCGTCTGTAGTCTCCACCGAGATGTCCTCAATCGTACTCAAGGCCGTGGCGGCCAACGTCTCAATATCCATCGACGCGTTGTCCGACGACATCCGCGCGTTGTCCGACATCAAGGGTGTGCCGCTCACCGACTCGTTCGCCATCCGCAACCTGTCCGACAGGCTGATGTCCGCTAATGCGGCTCTCGCCGCTGTGGCTGGCGACGCCGCGTCAGATGAGCTCGCAGCTCCCGACGCCCGTGGGGTGGGGCGGCACGACATCGTGGCCGTGTGCAGAACCATCGTAAGGCAGGTGGCCGCCATCACTCACGCGCGTCAGTCCGTCGGCTTCTCCACCCCGCTGCGCAACTGCGTGCTCGGGTTCGATCTTGAGGCGTTCCGACTGCTGCTGATAGATGTGGTGGTCGACGCCATCGTCTCCATGACAGGGCAGGGCTTTGTCCGCGTCATGGTCGAGATGGGCAAGTACGGCCCCCGGCTGGTGTCGGTCTCCGTGAGCATAGGCGGCGTGGTGCCCACTGCGAGCCTCTATTTCATGCCCGAGGCTGGCGAGCCCGCGCTCCCGCAGAATGTCGAGGCCTGCCTCGACCGGCTCGGAGCGACAATGCAGACGCGCGACTTCGGCGACGGCATGCTCTACGTTTTCATACATATTCCAATGGGGGGCGAGTGAACCCCGCTCCGCCTAATTTGTCAGGTGAAAATTTGATAAAAAAACATCATCTCCGTATATTTGCGCCCTGATTAGCTACGTGCGCGCAGTGCTTTCAATGGTTCTGCCGCGTCGGCTGTCCGATTCGCAAATTGTAATAAACACGAAAAGTAAAAATAGAGCTATTCTTTCAAAATGGCAGCACTTCAGACACTGAGGAACAAGGCGGCCGTGTTCATCACGGTGCTCATAGCCCTGGAAGCAGCATTTTCTCCGATCGCGAAACCTTGGGCGTTATTGACGGGCACAAGGTCAAGGCGCAGGAGTTTCAACAGAAGATAGAGAACGCCGAGGCCATCTTCAAGATGGAGAATAACACCGCCTCTATCCCCGAGCAGAGGCAGGACGATCTCCGCGAGGGCGTATGGCAGCAGGAGATAGCTCACGTCACTTTCGGCGAGCTGTTCGAGAATGCCGGCATTGAGGTGTCCGACGAGGAGGTGCTCGACATGGCTATAGGTGATCATATCGCCGCTCCCTGCCGCCAGCTCTTTACTAACCCTCAGACGGGTGTCTTCGACCGCGATATCGCGGTCAACTACCTCTCCCGTGGCCGTCAGGCGGATCCAAACTTCGCGTTCTACTGGGCCGACCTCGCAGAGAAGCTCCGTTTCCAGCGTCAGTTCCAAAAATATGGCGCGCTCATTGCGCAGTCCGCGTTCTGCAACAAGGCGCAGGTCGAGCTCGCCCAGGCCAAGCTATCGAAGAGCGTTGACGTCAATTTCGTCAATGTCCGCTATACGGTGGTGCCTGACAGCACCGTCGCCGTGTCCGAGTCCGAGATCAAGGCACGCTACAAGAAAGACCGTGAGCTCTATCGAGTCAAGGAAGGCCGCGACATAGAGTACGTGTCTTTCCCAATCCGCCCTACCGATCTCGATCGTGAGGACACCCGCAAGGCTCTCGAGGAACTCAAAGCCGATTTCGCAAACCCCGAGACAGACGCGTTCAACTATGCTCAGATGAACTCAGAGGGGGATGTCGACAGCCGTTACTATGCCGCCTCGCAGCTCGGTGGCGCTCTCAAGACTTTCGTCGAGGGCGCGCAGGTCGGTGAGGTCTACGGCCCTTATCTCGAGGGTGAGACCTTCAAGCTCTCGCGCCTCGCCGACATCGCCATGCGTCCCGATTCCGTCAAGGCTCGCCACATCCTCATCCAGGAGAGCAAGGAGTTGGCCGACAGCATCTTCAATCTCGCAAAGAATGGTGGCGACTTCGCAGCCCTCGCTCGTCAGTACAGCAAGGATCCGGGCTCTGCCATCAATGGCGGCGACCTCGACTGGTTCAACGACGGTGTCATGGTCCCCTCGTTCAACGAGGCTTGCTTCACCGGCAAGGCGGGCGACATCGTCTTGGTCGAGAGCCAGTTCGGTTACCATATCATCAACATCCAGGCCCGCGGCGCCGAGGTTAAGAAATATCACGTAGCAACCATCGAGAAGACTGTCCAGTTCAGCTCGCGTACTCAGCAGCAGGTATACGCCCAGGCGCAGACCCTCGCTTCTAAAATTAAGGACGGGGAGTCTTTCCAGGCTGTGATTGACACGTCTAACATCATCAAGCGTGTGGCCCGTGGCATCGCCTCCAGCGCGCAGAGCATCAACTCCATTGCCCATGCTCGCGACATCGTAAAGTGGGCATATGACGCGAAGGTTGGCGATGTCTCAACCCTCTTCCCTTGCGATGACGAGTTTGTACTCGCAACCCTCACCAAGATTCAGTCCGAGGGCTATGCCGATGTCGAGGACGTCTCGGCGAACATCGCGGCGCAGATTCGCCGTGACAAGAAAGCCGAGGCCGTCGCTGCCGCCACGCAGGGCATGACTCTCGCGCAGATTGCCGAAAAGTATAACGTCAAGGT
>CAKVCS010000075.1 GCA_934725785.1 uncultured Bacteroidales bacterium
GCGCCGCCTCGTCGTTATTCTGGAACTGGCACGCCAGCCCGACGCTGAGGATCGGCAGCGGCTCGCACTTGATATCCTCGGCCAGGAGGAAGAACTCGTAGAAGCCGAGGCCGTAGCTCTGGTAATAGTCAGGGAAGAAGCGATGAGGGAAAGTGTAGTGCCAACGGTTCTCGTTGAGCGGGCGGTTCTCCACGGGGCCCACGCTGTTCTTCCACTGGTAGCGGCTCTGCAGGTCGGTGCCCTCGACAATGCAGCCGCCGGGGAAGCGGAGCACACCCGGGTGGATGTCGGCCAGGGCCTGCACGAGATCCTTCCGCAACCCGTTCTCACGCCCCATCCATGTGTCGGTGGGGAAGAGCGACACGTGGTCAAGGTCAACGGCGTCGCCGTAGAGGAAAATGCGGAGCTTGCCCTTAGCGACGTCGGCGTCGGGCGTGAGGGTGAGCGTGTACTTCCTCCACTCGCGCCCCTCGATTATGGCGTCGGCCGAGGCGAGGACCTGGGTCTCGCCCATTGAGGCCGGGTCGGTCATCTCGACAGTTATCTTGCTCGAGCCATTGACGGCACGCGCGTAGACCGAGAAACGGTACTCCTTGCCCTTTGGGGCCGAGACTCCGAAGAAGCCCTCGTTCTGGATGCCAGTGCGCTTGTGAGGGTGGGACACTGGCGAGAGGTGGACGTAATGCGGGTTGCGCGGGAAAGCGGGGCCTGCCGTCCGCACCTCGACATTTCCAAACGCCTCCCATCCCATGAGAGACTGCGGGAACTCGAAAGACCTGTTCTTGACCATCTCGGCGTAGAGGCCGCCGTCGGCCGCATAATTGATATCCTCGAAGAAGAGGCCATACATGGTGCTCGGGATGTGAGCGCCGCTTATGGGGTCGGTGGCGTCGAGCTCAAAGACCCTCTGCGAGCCGCCCTGCTCGCCACCGCACCCTACGAGCGCGGCGCCGGCGAGAGCCAAGGCGGACGTCTTAATGTTATTGAACTTCATGTCTACTCCTTATTTAACAGCGAAGGTGACGACGGACATTGCGGGCATCGAGACGGTGACCTCGCCCCCCTTGACGGCCGAGACTCCGTCGAAGCCATTGAGGGCTATGTTGTCGGGATTCTCAAAAGTGTTGTAGGTCGCGATGTCATCGGCATGGATGATGAGCGCGTCGGACACGTTGCCAGACTCGAGCCCGTTGAGGCGGACCTTGACATCGGCGCTATTGGCGAGGGAGAGGTTGGCGAGAGAGACGTGGATGACGCCGTCCTTATCCTTGGAAGCCGAGGCCGAGATCTGGGCGGCCTTGAAGTCGCCGTTGGTAATGTCGGCGCAGGTGGTGGTGGAGGGCAGAAGGAGCGCGTCCTGGTGCACCTTGTACATGTCGAAGATATGGTACGTCGGGGTGAGCATCATCTTGTCGCCATCGGTGAATATTATGGACTGGAGGACATTGATAATCTGCGCGAGGTTTGCCATACGGACACGGTCGGCGTGCTTGTGGAAGATGTTGAGGGTGACGGCTGCAATGAGCGCGTCGCGCATGGTGTTCTGCTGGAAGAGGAAGCCGGGGTTGGTGCCAGGCTCCACGTCATACCACGCGCCCCACTCGTCGACGACGAGCGCGACCTTCTTCTCGGGGTCGTACATAGTCATGATGGAGTCGTGCTTCGTGATGAGCTCGTCCATATGATAGGCGCGCTCCATGGTCTGGACATACTGCTCCTCGGAGAACTTGGTGGCGCTGCCCTTGTTGTCCCATCCGCCCGGGTGGACATAATAGTGGAGCGAGAGCCCCCACATCTGCCAGAGAGGGACGCTCCTCATGACGGTCTCCGTCCAATTGTAGTCATCGACATTGGGGCCTCCGGCAACCTTGAGAAGGTGGTTGCCGCCATAGTTGCGCGCGAAAGTCTGGTAGCGGCGGTAGAGGTCGGAGTAATAGGCTGGCGTCATGTTGCCACCGCAGCCCCAGCTCTCGTTGCCCACGGCGAAAAACTTGACGCTCCAAGGCTTCTCGCGGCCATACTTCTTGCGGAGGTTGGCCATAGGGCTCTCGCCGTCGAAAGTCATGTACTCGACCCACTCGCTCATCTCCTCGACCGAGCCGGAGCCGACATTGCCACAGATGTAAGGCTCGGTCCCAATCTCCTCGCACATGTTGAGGAACTCGTTTGTGCCGAAAGAGTTATCCTCGACAACGCCGCCCCAGTGCGTGTTCACCATCTTGGCCCTGTTCTCCTTGGGCCCTATTCCGTTCTTCCAGTGGTACTCGTCGGCGAAGCATCCGCCAGGCCAACGAAGGTTAGGTATCCGGATTTTCTTGAGCGCGTCGATGACATCCTTGCGCACGCCGTCGACGTTGGGAATCTTGGAATCCTTGCCAACCCAAAGGCCGCCATATATGCAATGGCCAAGATGCTCAGAGAAATGGCCATAAATGTTGCGGTTGATGATGACGGAGTCGGCCCCCGTGGCGTCTATGACGACGGTGGGGCCGTCGGAGGCTGCTACATTCTCCTTGTCGGAGGGCGCTGAACACGACACGGCGAGCGACGCCATGGCCGCAAAGCTCAAATACTTGCTGAGGTTTACCATATGAAAGAGTGGTTTGCTTTTTATGCTTAGTTAATAAAAAACTCAACATCGGGCGGCGCATAGGGCTAAAATATGTTTCACGCACCAATCCAATTGCAAATATCACCCTTATAATCCTAAAAATGGTGGACTAAATCGTTCATTTTGGTAAACAAACATTTCAAAACGGGCGCACATGCGCGGAAAGGGCGGGTCAGAGGCGGAAATCAAAGCCGTCCGTCACATTGAACCTACCTCGCCACACCTCGCGGGCCAGGTCGCCCGTGCAATGGAGCAGCGCGTAGGACCGCACGTCGTACGCCGCGGCGACATCGGCAACGGCACGCACATCATCGAGCGTTCGCCCCTGCAGATGGAGGCCACCGACAAAGCAGTCGACCCTC
This sequence comes from uncultured Bacteroidales bacterium, assembly GCA_934725785.1. Classification (GTDB taxonomy): domain Bacteria; phylum Bacteroidota; class Bacteroidia; order Bacteroidales; family Marinilabiliaceae; genus W3P20-009. The sequence continues at coordinate 2,974 of CAKVCS010000075.1, forward strand.
GGCACGCCCAACTCGGCGAACACGTAGCGGAGCAGCAGCGGCAGCCCGTGGTGAGTACACCCGCCGAAGAGCATGACCTTGGCGCCGTCGGAGACGAGGGCGAAAACCTCGTCGGAAAAGGTGTCGGCGGAACGCCCGTCCGCCGCGAGCAGCCTCACATTGGGCGGGGCAGGCACGGGGAGCGAGAACAACGTGAGCCGGGGCGAGACGCGGGCGACTCCCGACACGCGGCTGACGCGGAGCGACGCGAGCGCGCCGGGCGAGGGCAGGCCTATGGGCTTAATCATCCGGCGGCCATCGGCCCCCACCCCCACCTGGGCGGAGAAACGCCCGCGCTCAGCGTCGACGCCCAGGAACACGGGGCAGGAGACCCCGGCGGAGGCGAGGGCCGGCAAGCCGCCAGTATGGTCATAGTGACCGTGAGACAAGACGACTGCCGAGGCCGTGCACAGGCTAACCCCCGCGCGGGCGGCATTAGCGGCAAGAGTGGCGGGATGCTGACCCGTGTCGAGCAAAAAACGCTCAAGCTCGCCGCCAGCGTCGCCCACCTCGACCCAGAGCGCGAGACCGTGCTCGGAGCTCATGGGGGCGGGTATATAATCGTCTACGAGCGTTTTGACAGAAATCATACTACACCTTATATAACATAAGGCCCGCGCCGCCAGAGCCGAGCCCCGGCACGCGGCCGTAAAAAAATGGGAGAGCAGAAAGAATGTCAAGCCACCGCCTCAGAGCAAATCCTTGCGGCGGAAGAAGAGCGACATAAGAATGGAGAGGACGAGCGAGCCGCCAATGATAAAGAAAAAGGCGTATCGGCTGCCCTCGAGGAAATTGACAACATTCATCCCGAAGACGCTCGCGATGAGCGTCGGGAGCATCAGAATGATGTTGATGCTCGTGAGCGTCTTCATCGTCGCATTGATATTATTCGAGATGACGGACGAATAGGAGTTGCTCATGTTGTGGATGATGTTGCGGTATATGCTGGTGGTCTCCTCGGCCTGCTTGAGCTCGATCTCGACATCCTCGGAGAGATCCTCGTCGCAGGCGTCGCGGAAGGTCTTGGTGTGGATGAGCCTGTAGAAGAGGACGTCGTTGCCCTTGAGGCTGGTGAGGAAGTAGACGAGCGAGTTCTCGACCCTCTGTAGCTTGAGGATCTCGTCGTTGCGGACGGTCTCCTGCAGCTCGGCCTCGGAGTTCATAATCTGGACGTTGATGTTCTTAAGGTACTTGAGATACCAGACCGAGGCAGAGAGCATGAGCCTGAGCGTGAGCTCGTAGAAATTGGCCACAGTGATCTTCTTCCGGATGGAGTAGACGACGAAATCGTCGAGCATGTCGGTCTTGTGGTTGCAGATGGTGACGCATACATCCTCGCGGATTATGATTCCGAGCGGCACGGTGGTGAAATCGAGGCGGCTGTCGTTTCGGCGTACGGGCACACGCAGCACCACGAGCTGCCAGCCGTCGTCCTCCTCGTCGCGGCGCGGCCGCTCATCGTTATCCTCAATATCCGAGATGAAGGAATCGGGGACCTCAAGCCCCGAGATAAGGAAGTTGCGCTCCTCGGAAGTCGGGCACTCGACGGAGACCCAGCAATTGGGCACCCACTTGTCCGAGACCTCGTAGCCTTTGTCGTTTATGTAGAATGTCATCATGGCCTTGATGGTGTTGAGTCAGGATGTGGAAAGAAAAAAGTCAGGATCATTATCCTCTTAAGCATCCGCCCGTCGGCGCATCCTGCCACGACCACCACCACGCCACGGGTCAAGCCCCCAACATCGGGACGGCCACGCCAAGCGAAGACGATGAGACAGAAACGCCGACTCGCGTCTGATTATTCGCCGGAGGGTAGTCGTCCATAATAAAGCGTATTGGTTAGACATTGGCGAGCGGACGCAGCCGCGCCCCTTCGCCCTATTTTCGGACGCAAATATAAGTCAAAAAATCCATCGGCGAACCCCCATCCGCACGGGGCGGGAGAGCTTTGCGCAAGAAGAGGCGACAAAATGCATCGCGAGAACGGGGCAACACGCCACGTAAAAGGCTAAAGGCGCACCCCACCCCACGCAACTTCGGGGGCAGAGGGCATAGACGCCAACAAAAAGAAGACGCACCCACAGAAAAAGTACGGGCCGCCACTAAAGAAAGCCGCAATCCAAAAGGCCACGGGCACAGGCCTATGCGATTTTGGGTATAGGCAAAGGTCCGAGGCGAAGCAGAAAAGAGGCCAAAGACTACAAAAACGGAGCAAACAAGGCGATTTGCATAACAAAACGTAAGTATATCCACTATTTTGAGCAAAAATCGCAAATTTTTAGCCGATTTTCTTGCAGATTATAGTCCGGCTATCTAAATTTGCCCCTGTCGAACGGAAGCAAAGGGGGTGCAAGCAAAAATATAAGCACAAAACCTCGACCGACCCCGCCCGACACGGGGGTGCGGACTCCACCACAAGGACGAAAACGCCCCGGGCAATCTCAAAAACAAGGAACAACAAAACAAAAGCATAACTATGGCAACACTCAGATTTCAGGCCTTGACCGACCTGATGCGCAAGCAGCCGCCCACAATCAAGTTCCCCGACAAGCGCGTGACGGAACT
>CAKVCS010000076.1 GCA_934725785.1 uncultured Bacteroidales bacterium
GACGTGGCCGCCGAGGCGGAGAAGATTGCGCCAGGCATAACGCCCGAGGAGGTTGCGACGCGCATTGACATGAGAGACGTGGTGACCTTCACCATCGACCCCAAGGACGCCAAAGACTTCGACGACGCGCTCTCTATCCGCCATCTGGAGAACGGCAACTGGGAGGTCGGAGTCCACATTGCCGACGTGACGCACTATGTGACCCCCGGCACCATAATAGACGACGAGGGCTACAACCGCGCGACGTCGGTCTACCTGGTGGACCGCGTGGTGCCGATGCTTCCCGAGCGTCTATCCAACTTCCTGTGCTCGCTGCGCCCCGACGAGGAGAAGCTGACATTCTCCGTCATAGCGGAGATGAACGACGAGGCTGAGATTGTGAAGTCTAAGATCTCCAAGACGGTGATCCGCAGCAACCGCCGTTTCACATACGAGGAGGCGCAGGCGATCATTGAGGGCGTAAACCCGGGAGACGACCCGAAGGACTATAAGACGGAGGTGCTGAAGCTCAACGAGCTGGCCCAAAAGATGCGCAAACGCCGCTTTGAGGCCGGCGCGATAAGCTTCGAGCGCGTGGAGCCCCGCTTCGAGATTGACGAGAACGGCAAACCGCTGTCGGTCTACTTCAAAGAGGCCAAGGAGAGCAACATGCTGGTGGAGGAGTTCATGCTCATGGCCAACAGGCGCGTGGCCGAGTTCGTCGGCAAAGACGAGTTCAACACCACAGGCAGGAAGCGGACACCGAAGACATTCGTCTACCGCGTGCACGACCAGCCGAGCGAGGAGCGGTACTCCAAGTTCGCGTCTTTCATACGCCGCTTCGGGTATGAGGCCATGCCACAGAAAGACGAGCAGATAAACAACGCCGTGAACAGGGTGCTGGCCGAGTGCCACGGCAAGGGCGAGCAGAACCTGGTGGAGGTGCTGGCGCTGCGCACCATGGCTAAGGCGAAGTACACGACCATAAACATTGGCCACTATGGCCTGGCGTTCCCGTTCTACACCCACTTCACCAGCCCCATACGCCGCTACCCCGACATGATGGTGCACCGCCTCCTGTTCTCATACCTCAATGGCGGCAAGAGCGCAAACAAGGACAAGTATGAGGAGATGTGCGAGCACTGCTCGGCTCAGGAGGTGATGGCGGCCGAGGCGGAGCGCGACTCGATAAAATACAAGCAGTGCGAGTTCCTTCTCGACCGCCTCGGAGAGGAGTTCGACGCACGGATCTCTGGCGTGACCGAATGGGGCATATACGCGGAGATTATTGAGAACATGTGCGAGGGCATGATAAGCCTCCGCGACATGGACGACGACCAGTACGTCTTCGACGAGGACAACTATTGCGTCGTTGGCAGGAACACGGGCAAGAAGTTCCAGCTCGGCGACAACATAAGGGTCCGCATAGCGAACGCCAACCTCGAGAAGAAACAGATAGACATGGCAATAGCTGGCAGCCCGCTGACCGACATAGAGAAGCAGAACCAGAAGGTCCTCGCCGCCGGGGGCAACCTGCTGGAGCAGCAGCGCAAGCTGGCACTGGCGGGGGCGGCTGCAGGCAAGGCAGGCAAGCTGGCCAAGATAGGCGGGTTCAAGGGCAAAGCCGGCCACGGGCGCGGAAGGAAGGACTCGGGCGGAGTGCCGCCCAAGAGCGTGCTCGACCGCCGCAAAGGCCGCAAGGACGGAAAGCGCAAGGACAAGAAGAGGAAGAAAAAATAAGGCGGCCCGCTCTCTCATAGCACGTACGCCCCGCCGCACATATTGTGCGGCGGGGCGTGTTAATTTTAATACGTAAGCTTAGTTAAAAGCCGAAGCGCAGGACGTTTTGCCGTAACCCTCTGAAGAAGATGCTGCCGCACTTGCTTTGCACTAGCATCATCGGCCATAAGTTCATCTCCTTCCGAGATATTTATTAGGCGTGTAGTCAATCACATAGGCTTTAGACCTTGCTCTTGTGAAACCAAGCTTCCTACAGAGTCTACGGTAAACCTCTGGCGCTATTCCATTTATAAGCGTATGTCGCCTCAACGTCTCTGCATTTTGAAACTCAACGTCACCCGCAAGGTTGGGAAACTTAGAGCCAAGCCTGTTTTCTGTTATGAAGTCAGAAAGTCCTAAAGGCGAGCTAATTCTCATACGTCGACACAGCCTCAACATATCTTGGAACTCTTCCTCTTTTTCTGGAGGATAGCGTTCCTCATCATCGTCATAATCTTCAAACTCGTCATCCTCATCGCAGTCCGGCCCGAACTCCTGTACATGCCTGGCGTAGCTGAAGGCCTCCGAATCGAAGTTTACGTTGCGGCAGTTATGAACCATCCAATAGAAGTAGCCTAAATCCGTGTCGATTATATATTCGATGGTTTCGCCAGCGTGCTTTCCAAAAGTGATCTCGTCCTCCAGTCCGTACTTAGCCATGATGTAGATGCTTTAATGTAAGTTTGTGAAGCGCAGAATGACGCGAACCGCGCTTCTTCCATTACATTAACGCGGCTTTGGGTGTTTTATTGCCGGCAAGATGGGGAAACTATTGCCGAAAATATCCGCACGTTTTTGAATAACTATCTCACCTATAAGGCGCTTGCAGCCGTAACCTTCAGATAATCGGAAGTCCGCAAACCATCGACAGCCCGCAATCCGATTGCCGTCTGCCAAATGGAGGCTTTCTCTTTTGGGCTCTGCCCACCTTGACGTATGTATTCGACGAAGTCGGTATAATGTTGTACTGCAAACTGTACCCCCCATAACGACTTCATAACATGATTATTTCCACAAAGACTATTTTACAGAATCCAACAATCCTGTCTTTTCACCATAACCGACCATATAAACGAGTTGTCTTGCACGAGTAATGGCGACATACAGAAGCGAGCGCTTTGATGAAAGATACTCCTTTTGCGCGACCTTATCCATGCCAGAGAATGGATATCCTTCGGTAGCTTTTGAAGGTAAATATCTTTCGTTTACCCCCATTAGAATAACCACGCGATACTCCAAACCTTTGAGCGAATGGAAGGTGCACATGTCTACACCGTCGGGACAGCCTTGCTTCTGAGTTCCCTTAAGCACACGATAGTCAATGCCATCGCGATGCAAGCGGCTTTGCATATCCTTAAGAAGGTTCATACTTGGCGCCGCAATGCAGATCTCGGACAATTTAATATCAGAATTCTTGCATTCCTTCATCCACTCTACCACCTGTTGGACCTCAGAATTGGCATCATCAACAATCTTGTACTGTGGCGGGACACCGTCATGAATGAGCGAAACATATCCATTAATTGACTCCTTGCCACCATCCATATCGTCATAGTCTACGCCCTTGACAACACCAATAGCCACGCGTTTGATTGGTTCTGTCGTACGATAGTTGATCTTAAGCTGCCTGCTCCGTACACCTCTTACGTTGATGCCGGCCGCCCCAAAGTTTATCTTACGGCCATTATAGATGCGCTGAAAAGGGTCACCGGTCAAGAAAAGGTCATTCCTGCCTTCAGCAACCAATGCTCTGAGGAACTTCAGCTCCGGGTTGGAGAAATCTTGAAACTCGTCAGCAATAACGTTTGTATAGGGGTGAATGTTGTTCTCATTCAAGTAGTTTGTCGTCTCATTGAAGAGTTCAAGCCGATCAACGGCCCTTCTATCCTGTTTGAGCGCGATGTACTTCTCTACGAGTTTCCAAATCTCAACGCGTTGCTTGCGGCTTAATGCTTTGGTACGTCCTACACGAGGTTGCATCATATATTGCCTCACATCCTTAATTCCAAAATACACGATGACATCTATATACTCATCATAAAGGAATTGCTCGTCAAACTCAGTAACCTCAGATTCAAGGACTTCACGCCACAGTTTTAAAGACTCCTCGTCACCACTGTAATCCAGCACTTTGCACCCTTCCTTCACCTTGTACTTCGCAGCAGTGTCGCGAAGCACTTTGTCAATGTTATCGAGAGTGTACTTGTTATTTGGGACGCCAAGTTTCTCAATGACACCTTTGATGTTGTTGCTCAACGTCTTGGTGTAAGTAGTGAAAAGAACATTTGCATCAGGGTTCTCACACAGATACTTAAGCCTGTGCAATGCTGCGACAGTTTTTCCTGTACCAGCCCCACCACTGACCTTCATTGTGCCTTTATATTCAGCATTTACAAGTTTCCTCTGGGAAGGGTGAAGGAAAATCTGCCATTTATCCAAGCCTTGCTCAATGATACGCTGGAGGGCATCATCATCCGTGATTTCTACGAATCGGCGCTTATTGTTGTCACTGAGCAGTTTGTCTTCATTTTCCTTGGCCTGGCCTTCTTCGATAGTTGCTATGATGGCATCAATATCCTCACCATCCATGATGTTGAAGATGTTCTCGTAGGCATCAACAGGAAGAATAGGTTCCAACAAATCAAGATCATCAAGAGACTTAATATTCAAGACTCTTGCTATGGCATCCTCAGGGACTCCTATCTTAAGAAGTTTCTCCTCTGTTACGCCATCAAAGAAAGCGGGGGCATTGCCTGTCTGCACCTGTGGAGCAACCTCTTGCCTTTCTTCAATAGAGATGAGCTGATAAGCCTGAGTATGCTCGTTCCATACAAATCGTTTGTTTATCCCCCAGCGATATGCATCCTCATGGTCTCCCACATAAAGCAGAGAATAATTCTCTCCGTCAATCGCACCGACAACAACTCTGTAGTTGTCATCCACCCTTGCCGTACGAAGGGTTGAGTTCTTAAACTGAGCGATGGGTTCCAGGTGTATTCCCGTAGAAGTGTGGTTCTCACGGAACTTCTTCTGGAATGACACCACCTTGTCTTGTATTTTCTTTGGCAGTTTAAGCACCGCATCAAAGAATGTCTCTGATAAAAACAGTCTCATGTATGTCTTATTATATTAGTTACAATTTATGTGAATTATCAAGTTTCGGGTTGAGCATTGAACGGCATGTGGACAAAAGTATTCACAATATTTTGTGTGCTTTTGCCCTTTCAGGGCGAAGTTCTGGAATATGAAACCGCTCCCAGGGTGTCGCTTCGCTTGCCCTGGGCTACCTGCTGGTCGGGCTTTCAGCCCGCTCTCCGTTAGATACGAAACGTGGCTCATCGGGTTTATCGGAACAGTTCGACAGTAAACTCTTCTTGCGAAATGGTCTTATATCCCCTTTCCGCAAAGACAGCTTTGTCATGCTCGCCAAAAGGATCAATGGCAATCTTCGGACTGTCGATAATCATTGCAGCACTTGCAATGACAGCATTGTCTTCATCTGTTAGTTCAAATACTCCTTCATGGCTAAATGGAATATTATTGTCGAGCAAGATGTCTACGATATTCTCCATTCCTGGATAAAGTTCCTTAATCTCGTCACGATTTACTGCCGTTTCTACAGCATCAGGCGTTTGCTCCGTCTGGCTGCCAGGGAAGAACTGGAGGAGATTGTATCTACGCCAGAAACCTATCCACTCATTTTTGTCTGCCGACCTTAGACCCCTGGTTACCTGGAGGTCGTAT
>CAKVCS010000077.1 GCA_934725785.1 uncultured Bacteroidales bacterium
CAGGGCGAGGAAGTACGGGAACAAGAAGCCCACCAGGCTGCCGGCGTTGCACAGCAGGCTCTGTATGCTGTAGGCCTTCGTCTTCTGACGCTCCGTCACCATGTCGCCCACCAGCATCTTGAACGGCTGCATTGCCATGTTTATGCTCGTGTCCAGCAGCATCAGCATTATCAGGCCGAACACCATCGACGTGCCGACGGTCAGACCCAGGCTGCCCGAGTTTGGCAGCAGGCATAGCACAATCACGGCCACCGCCGCCCCGAACACCAGGTAGGGGATCCGCCGCCCCAGCCGAGTCCACGTCCTGTCCGACAGCGACCCGACAAGGGGCTGCACCACCATGCCCATCAGGGGTGGCAGTATCCAGAAGTAGCTAAGGTCGTGAGGGTCGGCGCCAAGTGTGGCGAATATCCTGCTTATGTTCGCGCTCTGCAGGGCGTAGGCTATCTGTACGCCGAAGAATCCGAAGCTGAGGTCGGTCAGCTGGCGGAGGCTGAGGTTACGCTTGCTGTCCATGGTAACATGCGTTTTTGGTTTCCCCTTGACGGGTCTGTAAATTTACGTTTGCAAATGTAAAGAGATACTCCCAAATGGCGAAATCACGGACGCCGTCCCGCTTTCTGACCGTTGAGCGCAATGCCTCCACAAGTGCCGTTTCAAACGTTTGCGGGCTTCCACGCGGCATCGTCATCTTTTTTCCATGTTTTGGCCGCCCGCTCTTCGCAAACGATTGCGAGATTGGTTAACCGAAGTTAATTCGGGGGGGGTGAAATATTAATTTTTACTTTTGAAAGGCATGTGGGGCGTGTCGCCCCTTTGTTTAGTTGAATGTCAGAGTGTTATTTTAAACGGACTATATGAGGGTAAAAAGCGCAAAAGGCTTCCGCCATTGGTATAAGAGTGATTATCGCGGGTTTACTGATCCGTCATACGACGAGGACTTCATAGGCGGCGTAATTCGTGATGAGAGGAATGTCATCAGGCATCGCGGCTTCTTCGAAATGTATCACGCCGACAAGGATGATGTCAGCAATTTTCTCGGCTCTTACCTTAAAATTGCCGAGGATGGGCAGGCCATATATGAGTTCCTCCAAAATGCCGAGGACTGCGGCTCCACGAAGTTCCATCTTTTTTACGATGACGAGTGCTTCCTCGCTGTCAACAATGGCGAGGCGTTCAACCTCGCGGGGCTGCACTCCATTCTCAATGCCGGGCAGTCCACCAAGAAGGACTCGTCCAAGATCGGCCGTTTCGGCATAGGCTTCAAGCTCGTCCACCGACTCGTCGGCGAGGGCGACGGGCTCGATGAGATTGTCTATCAGGGCAAAGGCCCCGTCCTTTTCAGCTGGAGGCGAAAGCAGGATCTCGTCTCGCTCGCCAATGCCGAGGATGTTGAGGAGGATGATGACGTTAGTGACACTTCCCTGCTGCCGTTCCTTCTCAAGATGGTGTTGACCAATTTCCCCGCCGGGGTGGGCGAGTGGGTGCGCAATCTCGACTATCGTCCGCAAGTGTTCTTCTCGCATGACGAGTATGAGCAGATGGCGCATTTCGTCTCCGACAAGCTCGGCGGGCTTATCGATGGCGATGACTTCAACCGCGGCAGTCTCTTCTTCATCCGTCTCGGCAAGGGCAAGAAAGCGCTGCTCGACAAGGACTGCACCATGCGGAGCCTGGCCTCTGTAAGCGTAAATGGCTCGCCAGTCTATAGGGCGCCGCTTGTCATCGAGGCTGGCTCTGTTTCGCTTGCCGACCTCGGCCTCCACTCTGGCCTCGGTGAGGCGGATCTCTCCTTTGCCGTAGGCTTCAATAAGATTGACTTTGCCGACGGGGCCTCGTTCGATGACGTCAAGAGCCTCAAGGCCGCGCCGTCGTTCTATAAGTTCTTCCCCCTGGCCGACGAGATGCACCACTCCGCCTTCTTCGTCCATTGCGATGGCTTCAGCAGCGAGGCCAACCGCCGCAAGCTGCACGATGACAATGTCAACCAGGCGTTGCTCCCATACATTGCCGATTTCATAGTCCAGCGTATGGAGCACTATAAGGAGGCGGACTTCCCAATGTTCCTCCAGCTCTACGCCAATGCGCTCCTCTCCGACGCCCCGACGGGCAACGCCGCATGGGCCAAGGAGCTGTTCTACGACCGCATCCTCAATTACCTGCGAAGCAATGTCCCGACAAAGTCAGGCGTCTGCGCCAATCAGAGTGCGGTCTTTATCCGCGGCTTTAAGTCCGCCATTGCCGATGACCCCGAGGTCTGCGAGGGGACTGACTGGTTCTTGTGGGATGCCGAAGGCAGTCCGCTCGCCAGTGCCGCGGCCGACATGTCGAAGCTTGGTCTTAAAAAGTTGGACATGGCGGAGTTTGTCTTGCGAAGCAAGCCTAACAATTACGGCCAGGTCGGCAAATGGGTTGAGGGGGTCGATACGCTGGGCTACAAGCTCTTCTGCGAGGAGCTGTTCAAGTCTTCTTTTTTCAAGAAAAAGAATCCATTCGACATAAAAAAGACAATAGGCCATGTAAAGCTCTTTCGCTTCTCCGATGGCAAGCTCGATTGCTGGTACGACATGTTGAGTTTGGACTACCCGGGTTTTGTCCTCAGAGGCTATGACTCGTCTCGCCATTTGTTTCGCACACGCAGGCTGACCGAGGTTGAGGACATATTGCTCTCCCTCGGCGTGTCTCTCTCTGATGTCAATGTCGACGATTATGGGTCTGTGTTCGCAGAGGCTTTGCCCGTGCCGGGCGACAAGATGGTCTTCGATTGTCTGAGTCGTTTGCTCGCTTCGCGCACCTCGTTGTCCCTCTCGCGGAAGGCCCGCCTTGTCCAATGGTTCAAGCGTATTGGCATCTCCGATGATGAGATTGGCAAAATCGTTTTCTTCAAGACTGTTACAGGAAGCGCCCTTCCGCTCTGCAGTATGGTAAGCGCCTCCGTCTTGAAATGTCCGGACTGGCTTGAGCCTTATAGGATTGCGGCTTCCGAATATGACGCCCGCCTCGACCGTTGGCTCATCGATGCCGGGCACGTCTACGCCAATGTGATTTACCCCAAGTGGAAGGAAATCACGTCAAAGGTCTCGTTGGCCGGGGCCGGGCAGTTCTATGAAGACATCAAGTATTTTTACACTATGGATGTCACCAACAGCAAGGGGCTTGCTGGAGAACCCTACGTCATGGTGGGTGAGGGTGATTTTCATCGTGGACGTGAAGTCTTTTTCAGCTCGGCTATGCTCTCCGACTATGTCAGGGTCTCGTCAGCCATCCAGTCCGCTTTCGATGTCTTTGTGCCTGTCTCGCCTATCGCTAAGCACCTGACTGCTGAGCCTTTCAAGACCGACGATTGCTACATCGAGAGCCTCACTCCGGCGGCGTGCGTTCTCGACGAGGCCGATGTCAGAGCCTTGATTGCGTTTGCGCAGCAAAACCGCGAGCAGTTCTTTGAGCATTTTGTTATCGACTCTGCCGACGACGGTGGATTCATTCTTCTAAAGTGCGGCTCCGATTGTCTCCAAGCGTATGCGCCAACCGATGTGAGGGGCGGGTTTATAAAGGCCCACTGCTCCGATGTGCTGCGACTGCTCCCTATGCCGTTCAATGATTGCCGGGAGAAAGAAGGTGTGCTGTCTGGCGATAAGCTTATGGAGCGTGTACTCGATATAGTCCGTCCCGACGTTGACGAGTTGCAATACGAGCTTCTGCCCGCCCTTTCTTCCGATATGCGCCCAATCCTCTTGCGCTCCCTCTCTTCCATCGTCTTTGACCTCGACGAGGATTTCACTCCCGATTGCCACGAGGCCCTGTTGGCCGAGGCGGCCGTCAAGAATCGAAATGGGCAAAACGATGATAACTTCAGGGGCAAGTGCGTCATTGTCAAGGGTGGAGAGCGTCATCTGCTGACCAATCTTCCGCCTCTCACGTGCAATTTCGGCGTATATGGAGGGCTGGCGGATTTCAATCTGTCTCAAGTGCTTCCGTCTTCTCACGGCCAGAGTGCTCTCGTCAGCGAGCTCGTCGACAGGCTTGTCGCCGAGTGCGGCCTCGAGGATAAAAAGGATAAGCTCGAGAATCTGCTCGGTTCAAGTCCCGAGGTCGATGTGCGCAATGTAGCCGAACTTCTCGTGGCGGACTACAGTGTCCTGCAAAACGCTCAGCAACTCGCTTTCGCTACCCTTATGAGGATGTCGCTAAGCGTGGATGACGAGCTTTACGCCAAGTTCGGCAATCTCAAGGTGGCGACAAGGGGCGATCTGTTCCGCCTGGAGGAGACTCCTTTCTACGTCAAGCCGCACTCCTTTTTGTCTGCCAATTACTTGCTCGATGGCAACCATTATAATGGAGTGGGCGAGTTTATAGACGTTTCGGCCGGTGGCTCTGGTGTCATCCTCGATGAGCCCTACGTCAGTGACGACGGAGAGTTTGTCTGCGATGGGCTCGACGAGAACTTGCCAAAGCCTGCGGCTGCCGAGCTGCTATCCTTTATTGATGGTTTGCGCAATGGTGGGCAAGACCTCTCGTCCGTCAATTTTTATAGCAAAGGCTCCGACATCTCTAAGGCCCTCGGCTTCGACCCGAGAATCGCCGTATACGTCAATAAGACAGCCCTCGCTGATGAGCTTGTGCCGAACGCCGTTAAGGATTGGCTCCTGGCCGACGACTCCTCACACTCGCGCCGCCAGACGCTGACGCAGCTCGGAGTCCAGTTTGCCGACTCGCCTGTCGTGAAGCTGCGCAAGTACCTTGACGGAGACCCCAATAAGTTCGACGTCAATTGCCTCGATGACATTAACGAAGAGTCACTCATCCCTTACCTCAAGAATACGCTCATGTGGCTCTATCGCAACGGAGACTGGCGGGCGAGCGACAAGGACGTGTACGACATCCTTTGCAAGGTAGTGGGCCGCATAGCCAAGTTTGATAATAGGCCAATCCCCAAGATTGGTGAATATATCGATTTTGACGAGATCGAGGATAAGTCTCAAGAATATGAAAGCCCCAGCTACAAAGCTTGGAAGAATGAGCGAAATGTCTCAGTTTTTCTCTACGACGGCAAGATGCCCTTCCTTGCCGATTTATATCTCGATTCAGCCTCAGAGCCGAGGGTCGTCTGGACCTTTAGCAAGTACGACTACTGTGTCGATACGGATTTTGACGACGGCTCAGTCGTTGTCTATATCAACAAGAATGCGCCGTTCGAGCAAACGTTCTTCAAGATAGACGAAGTCGACATCGAGGCGAAATTGGCTCTCTTCTCTTCCTTCAGGAGCGAAGCGGACGGCCTCCAGTCCGAGTTGGACGAGCAGCGCCGCAGTTGCGCGGAGAAAGACAGCCAAATATCGTCTATGAGTTACGAAATTTCTGCAATGCAGTCACAACTAAGGGAGTACGAGAGGCTCTACGGACCCTTGACGGGGCGGTCTTCCTCTTCCCCGAGCGGACACTCGGGCGG
>CAKVCS010000078.1 GCA_934725785.1 uncultured Bacteroidales bacterium
CCATTCCTGAGCTCGCCGAGGCTCTGGGTATCGATCCCGATGGCCTGCAGGCCACCGTTGACAACTATCTCGCTATGGCCGAGGCCGGCCACGACGACGAGTTCGGCGTGCCCCAGCGCTTCCTCTCCGTTGTTGCTCCCGCCGAGGGTCCTTACTGGGGCATGGAGATGCCCTACTTCGTGGACGTCGCCTGCGGCGGCGTGAAGTGCGACCCTGTGTCGGGCGCGGTTCTGGATGGCGACGGCGAGAAGATTCCCGGCCTGTTCGCTGCTGGCAACACCGTGGGTGAGCGATTTGGTATGGTGTACACCAACAACATGACCGGCCTGTCCAACGGCTTCGCTGACGTCGAGGGTTACGTGGCCGGCGAGAGCGCCGCTGCCTACATCGCCTAGGCACCAGGCGTTTAGTTCAAGGTTCGCGCGCGTAGGGGCCCGGTCTTCCCGTGAGGGAGGGCCGGGCCCTTCTTGTGTGGAAATCGGAAGTTACAGGACAGCGGTTCCTGTGCGTCTCGGCTACCCGTCCGGCTACTCGTCGAGCTTATCGAGAAGCTCTTGCCTGCTGTGTACGCCGAGCTTGCGATAGAGCTGCTGGATGTGGGTGCCCAACGTGTTCTCTGAGATGCCCAGTGCCTGGGCCACGCGTGCGCGTCCATGGCCTGCGGCCAGCAAGGCAAGCACCTCAGACTCCCGTTCGGTCAAGCCGTAGGCCGAAGCAGTCTCGGAGATGGTCGAACCACGTTCGGCATCAGGTTGAGACGGGCCGGTCGTCTGCGCTGCGGAGCTTCCAAGCTGATTGTCAGCGCGAATGAGCAGCCACAGGGCCGAGTTGTCAGCCAGGAGAAGCATCTCTGCGATGACACAGCCATACCCGAACGTTGAGTTGAGCGCGTCGCTCGCGCCGGGGAAGGTGACCAAGGCATTGCAGGCCACAATGGCAAGGACTTCCGCCGCATGGATGGTGAAACGGCCGCTTCCGATGAGCCGGGCCGGCTGGGACCCCGTTGCAATCACAAGTTCGGTCATGAGGGCCCAGGTTGCTATATCGAACGTCGTGTAGCCAATGGCGATAATGATGCTCTGAGCAATGCCCTGCGTGTTTATAAGGCCCAAGAGCGGCGCCGCGACAAACCCAGCAATTCCCACAAGGGTGCCGGCCCTAAAGATGGTGTATGACTTGAGGGGCATGAGCGTGAGCAGCACATAAATGGCGAGGGACGTGAGACCACGCGCGGCGATGAGAACGTCGGACGAATAGTCGGCCAAACCTGCTGGCAAGAACACGGCATTTTGCTGACAGTATCCAAATGACAAGCCGAAGAGGCCGAACGCCACGAGCAGGGAAAGGGGCAGGCCGCCAAATGTCCGATGGGATCCGAAAATGGCCTCATGAGCCTGTGGGCTCGCCTGTTTTTGGGGTGCGCCTTGGGGAAGGGCGTTTTCGCGCATCAGGAACATGACCAGACCACACGATATGAGGGGAAGCGCCGTCGTAAAGGTAGCCGCAAACCAGGTCCCCAGGCCCATGACGATGGCGTCGACAAGAACGCCCAGCGCAATGGACAGGGCAACGGTGCGCCCCGCAAAGCCCGAGCCTCCGCGAGCATATATCGAGCCCCATGCAAGCTGGAAAAAGCCGCACGAAGAGCCTGTTCCCGCCGCTCCGAGCAGGACAAGTGGCAACAGCCCGAGCGCTGCGCCAGAAAGAGAAGCGATGGCGCCGGCAAATGCGGTAACGGCGGCATATATCCAGCGCTGCCGGTTGAAGTCCGGCGCGGGTTGGGGCGAGTCGGAGCCGATCTGGTGCTTGCTCCTGAGGCACGCGACGAGCAGCACGATTCCGCCTGCCGCAAGAGCGGTGATGAGATAGGGGAGGAACATCCAGGTAGAAGATGTGAACGGGGCCAGAAACGTAGGCCTGAATACGCCCGAGTCAAACCAGGACCAGAAAAGAGCCGAGGCCACAAGCACCAAAAGGCCTGAAGACCCCTGCCCAATCAGGCGGGTGTTAGCCGAGCCCGCAATCGCTGCCTGGTCTGTGTGCACCCTGCGCCTCCTGTTCTGCGATCTCATTGCGCCCGGCGGACGGATGCCCGTCAAGCCAGTTCACTGCTCGGCTCTGATCCTTCTGATTTGCTGAGGGGAGATTATACGTCGATGAGACAAAAGGGAGAATTACGATTTTACGTGGCGGACTTGTTGGGCGAATGCGCGATGGCCGCGCCCGTGTTGCCTGGTCGGCCGGCGCCAGCATTTGCGCAATTGCCATAGTGGTCGCGCCTCCAATCCCCTTGCCCGCTTGGCTGCCGTGTTATAACGGGGACGGTATGTGCGAGGACAAATGTGTGAGGAGAGCCCGTGGCAAGGCAAGGGGTCAATGGTTCGGGGGAGCCGAGTTTGGATTCTGCGCAAGGAGGGTCGTTGCGCGTACTTCTGTCGGCCGTGCAGGGTCTTTCTGGCAACGCCTTTCTTTTGGTGTTGGGTGGCATGCTTTGGTGGGCGTGCCATTACACGCTGCTCTGGAACCCCACGATAGCTCGGGCCTATTCTATTGCCGGCGGATATGACGTGCGGTTTCTTGCGACTCTAGCGGGAACAGTGGGCACCCTACTTGTCGTCGCGTGTCTCTCAAGACGCAAAACCAAATGGGAGCTCGCAGGCGCTGCCGCCCCGTTTGCAGCATACGCCCTGCTAAGCGTTGCCTCGCTTGCCCTGGTATCCTCATGCGCGGCTGGAATGACAGGCCTGCCTTTGGGCCTGGTGGGTGCCGTCCTGTCGGGAGTGGGCAACAGCATCGCCTTGGTTTTCTACGGCGAGCTCCATGCCCGTATCGAGCGCGGGCTCGAGCCTCTCGCATTTGCAATCGAAATGGCCGGCGGACTGGCGCTTTCCGTCGTGTTCTCCCTCTTCCCCTTCGCCGGTGAGATGGCCTGTGCCTCATCGTCCGCCGTTGCTGCGGCGACCCTGCTCTTCATCTTCGGGCGGCGTCGCAACGCGATAGATGGCGGGCTGGCCCCGGCACCTGCCGCGCCGGTCAGGGTGGACATCTCTCTCAAGCAGCTCCTTGTTCTCGCGGCACTGACGGGCTTTACGTACGGTCTCATGCGCACATTCTCGACCGGGACGGCCTCGGCAGGCGAGCCGCTTCTTGGCTTGGGCTCCGAGCGTCTCGGCTCTTTGCTCTGTGCGGTTTTGCTCGTTGCCGTCTTTGCCCTGCAGCGCCGAGCCTCATTGTTTGACCAGTGCCTGTTGTTCGCCGTTCCGTTTGTGGCGACCGGCATGCTGCTCGTCTCTCTCCAGGGGACAAGCGCGGCGGTTGCGGCGACAGTGAACACGTGCGGGTTCGCTTGCTTCTTCACCTTGTCGTGGTATTTCGCCGCCATCATGGCTGACGAGTCGCAAAGACAAGCCGTTCCACTCAGCGTGACCACGTGCATCGCCACCCTGCTGTGCGCGAGTCAGCTCTTCCAACTTGTCGGGGCACTGGTCCCCGAGCAGTTCGCCAATGTCTTCTCGAGCATTCTCATGTACCTCATCTTTGCGGCGACGCTTTTCATGTTCTGGCGCGACAGGGGGCGCACCGCGACGACCTAGCTCGCGGGCACCCATGGACAGCGCTGCGCGCGAGACACTTTGGGCGGGTGAGTACGGTTTCAGCGCTCGCGAGGTGCAAATTGCCACGCTGTTGGTGGAGCGCACGCCGTACCGTCAAATCGCCGAGGGCCTGGGCTTGTCGGAAAACACGGTCAAGACGCATGTGCGCAACATATATAAGAAGGCCGATGTCGCGTCGCGCGAGGAGCTTCTTGCAAAACTAAGCGAGTCAAGGACGTTTCACCCAGACGATGCAGCATCGCCCGAAAATCGTGAGTGACATCGAAATGCCTGGTGGTTGACCTGTAACCCTTCACACGGAATTCGTGATTGTTCACGGTTGGTTCGCTGAGCACAATGCAATCTTGTACAGCGGGAACTGGGACGGACTGAGCGCGGGCCGTTGCGGCACAAGGGTCGCACGCCAAAAGAGCGCTTGCTTCATAGCCCATTCACCGTGAGAAATCGTGAGAAGGGAACCAGGCATGAGTGTGAACGAGAAGGCCCTCGACAGGCGCAGCGTGCTGGCTGGCGCTGGTGTGGCATGTGCGGCTGTTGCGGCGGGAGGCATGTTTGCAGGCAGTGCGAAGGCTGATGAGGTTGCGCAGGTCGGCGGCGGCTACGCCAACCCCGACGCCATCGGCACGCCTGTTGAGCCGGATGTGACCGAGGACGTCGACGTCGTCGTCATGGGGTCGGGCATGGGCGGCTTCGCCGCGGCCATGCTCACCAAGGAGCAGGCACCCGACGCGGCCGTCGTCATGCTCGAGAAGCTTGACACCCTGGGTGGCAACACCAACTTCGCTGAGGGCGGCGGCGGTTTCATCAACATGACCCCCGAGGAGGCCCGTGCTGGCGTGCAGGCCGAGGTCGTCCAGCGCAACTTTGTTGTGGACCCGGAGCTGTTCTACGCGCTGCGCACCCAGCAGGGTGACTGCTCGGACTGGCTCTTTGGCAAGCATGGCGTGCAGATCAAGGATTACGGTTCGGGTCAGCCCCTCTACCTCGATGGTCACGGCTCCACGGCCATTGAGACCCTTACGCCCCAGGCAGAGGAACTTGGCGTGGACATCCGTACCGGCGCCCGCGCCTTCGCCCTCGTGCTTGCCGACCCCTACACGGTGACGGGCGTGCAGTACAAGGATGCCGACGGCAAGGTCACACAGCTCAACGCCAAGGCCGTCGTCATCGCCTCGGGCGGCATGAACACGAATCCCGACCTGCTCAAGTACTACTGCAACGTCGATTTGGGCAAGATCATGCCCCTCGGCACCGGCCAGGATGGCGACGGCCACCTCATGGTGGAGCAGACTGCCCATGGCCGCTGCGGCCTGCAGACGATTGACGGCTTCTTCGCGGGCATCGGCACAGCCGAGGACCCCTGCGGGTTCACGTCGGACCTGAACACGGCAGCTGGCTTCCAGTTCTCTTCGATGTTCGTTAACCAGTATGGCAAGCGCTTCTACGACGAGTCCTTCTCGTTCAACACGGGTTCACAGCTGTTCTTCACCTGCATCCCGCAGATGATTCTCTCGCAGAAGGCGGCTTTCTCCGTGTTTGATGACTCCTATGTGACTCGCTGGGAGAGTGGCGAGTGGCAGAACGGTAAGTGCGGCTACGACAGCGCGGTCAAGGGCGGCCAGCCCTTCGTCATCCGTGACGACCTCGAGGCGGTCAAGGACAAGGACTGGTTCTATCAGGGCGACACGATTGAGGAGCTGGGCGAGGCCATCGCTGCCGACGTCGAGAGTTTCGACGTGGATGCCTTCGTGGCGACGATTGATGCCTACAATGCTGCCTCTGAG
>CAKVCS010000079.1 GCA_934725785.1 uncultured Bacteroidales bacterium
GTCATGGGGCTCCCGACGCAGCGTCTTTTCGCCGAGCTGGCGACCATTGGCTGAGCGGTTCTCGCAGCTCCATGTCATTCCATGAATACATCACAAAGCCAGCCTCGCCCGCATCCTGCCACGAGGCCCGCCCCTGATATTGACTCTCATGCCGAACAATTCACTTTCTTCACAAGAACGGATGCTCTCCTCCATTTTCAAAAAGTGGGCGGGTGGGGAACCCGCGTCTGTTGATAAGTTACCGCCATCGGGCTCCAACAGGGCATACTACCGTATGACGGCGGCCGACGGGCGCACTGCCATTGGTGTCGTGGGGGAGAATGCGAAGGAGAATGCGGCGTTCATCTCTTTCAGCCGCTCTTTCGCAAAAGCCGGTGTCAACGTGCCGCAGATCTATGCCGTCGACGAGGGCGCGGGTGTCTACATCCAGCAGGATCTTGGGCGGACCTCTCTCTTCGACCTTGTGAACTCTGAGCGTAAGGCGAGCGGTGGCGCGTTCACACCAAGGCTCAAGGAGGCGTATAAGAAGGTTCTCGCCGCTCTTGTCGACATTCAGAACAGGGGGCGCAATTGCATTGACTTCTCTCTGTGCTACCCGAGGTCGGACTTCGACAGGCAGAGCATGATGTGGGATCTCCAGTACTTCAAATACTACTTCCTGCGCCTTGCGGGAGTGGCGTTCGATGAGGAGAGGCTCGAAAACGACTTCAATGTTTTTATAAATCACCTCCTTGAGGCCAATTGCAAGTATTTCCTTTACCGCGACATGCAGAGTCGCAACATAATGCTTGCCGATGACGGCACTCCGTGGTTCATCGATTACCAAGGGGGGCGTCGGGGGGCCAGGCAATACGACGTAGCCTCACTCCTCTACGATGCCAAGGCCGACATCCCGAATCCCGTGCGAAACGAGTTGCTGGCGTTTTACGTCTCGCGGCTGCGCGGCACCGAGGTCAACGCTTTCCTCCGCTATTTCTACGGCTATTGCCTCATACGCATCATGCAGGCCATGGGGGCGTATGGATACCGCGGATACTTTGAGAGGAAGGAACACTTCCTAAAGAGCATACCCTTCGCTCTCGACAACCTTAAGGATATCCTCGCGCATCACAGGCCGGAACTTCACATGCCCGAGCTTAACCGAGTGTGGGATGAGATTGCCGCTTCCGCGCGGCTTCGTCAGGTAGCGTCCGGGGCGCGCCTCAAGGTCAGGGTCTTCTCGTTCTCTTACAAGCACGGCGTGCCTGCCGATGTCTCGGGCAACGGCGGCGGCCACGTGTTCGATTGCCGCGCGCTGCCCAATCCGGGGCGCGAGGCGAGGTATAAGGCAAGCACCGGGCGCGATGCCGACGTCATTGCCTTCTTTGAGGAGCACCAGGCGGAGATGACGCCGTTCCTCAACTCGGTCAAGGGAATCGTGCGCATAAGTGTAGAGAATTACATCAGCCGCGGCTTCGCCAATCTCATGGTCTGCTTCGGGTGCACTGGCGGCCAGCACCGCTCCGTCTTCTGTGCCGAACAGGTGGCCGCGTGGCTATCGGCCGAGTGGCCGTCGGTCGATGTCGAGCTGAAGCACGTGGAGCAGCAATGAACGGCATGATTTTCGCCGCGGGGCTCGGGACAAGGCTCGCTCCGCTCACTTCCACACGCCCCAAGGCTCTTGTCGAGGTATGCGGAGAGACGCTTCTTGGCCGTGCCATTTCGCATTTGGCCGAGGCTGGTGTGGATCATATTGTGGTCAACGTCCACCATTTTGCTCATCTGGTCGTTGATTTCATCAATGCCAATAGGGCCAAGTGGCCTGCCGATGTATTCATATCGGATGAGAGCGACCTCTTGCTCGACACGGGCGGAGGTCTCGTCAAGGCTCTCCCCCTTTTCCCTGACGATGGCCCAATTGTGGTCGGCAACGTGGATGTCGTATGCGATGCCCCGCTCGGCCTGCTCGTCGACACTCACGTCCGAAGCCATAATGACGCCACCCTCATGACCAGTTCGAGACACTCCACCCGACATCTTCTTTTCGACGCGGATGGCCTCTTGTGTGGTTGGGAGGATGTCAAGAACAACAGGCGGCGGGATGTGCGCTCTGCGCGCGCTGTCTATTGCGAGGCGTTCAATGGATTCCATGTCATTGAGCAGGGGCTTGTCCGCTCTTTCATGCCCGAGGGGGCGGACCCGCATCCCCTGCCCGTCATCAGTGCCTATCTCAATGCCGCCAGTGATTACCGGATTTGCCGCTCCCCCATCCCTCAGGGGTGCTAGTGGTTTGATGTCGGCACTGTCGAGAAACTGCGTGTGGCGGAGAGTTTCCTTGCGGAGGGGCTATAGCGGCTCTCGCAGCCCTACCGTGCTCAATTCCCGTCCCGGCCGTTTCGCATTGATCTCTTTCATAAATGTACATCTTCTGTCTCCTGTTTTCTTTCGCCGTTTGCTTCTTCTTCCCGTTCCCCGTCCTCGCGTCACATGGGGGCGGGGACCCGCGCTATGTCGTTCCGCTCAAGATACCGTATCGCATAAGCGGATCTTTCGGCGAGTTGCGCGGGAACCACTACCATGCCGGCCTCGACATGGGCACTGCCGGTGTTGAGGATATTGAGGTCCATGCCGCTGAGCGGGGGTGGGTGAGCCGCGTGAAGGTCGGCCCATATGGCTACGGTAGGGCGCTTTATATCAGTCACCCCGATGGGCATACCACGGTCTATGGCCATCTCAATGGCTTCGCTCCCAAGATTGACAGCCTTGTCCGTCAACGGCAGTATGCCCTGCGCTCTTACGATGTCGAGTTGTTCCTGCCCGAAGGCTCTGTCCCTGTCGGGCGCGATGAGGTTGTAGCTTTTTCTGGAAACACGGGTGGCTCTGGCGGCCCGCATCTCCATTTTGAGGTGAGGGATTCGCACACCGAGGAGCCGCTCAACCCGTTGCGCTTCATCAATACTGCGCCCGATGCTGTGCCGCCGACTCTTTACGGAGTCAAAGTCTATGCGCTGTCTTCCGACTCGCAGGTGGCGGGTGCCGCGGCAGACAGGTATTTCTCTCTCAACGCCATAAGTGGCAAGACCATCGAGTGCTGCGGCTCAATAGGTCTGGGAATCCATTGCACCGACTTTTTCGAGAGGGGGGGCAGACCGTGCGGTGTCATAGAGGTCAGGCTCTACGATGGCGACGCGCTCGTCTTCAGTTCACGTGTCGACAGTTTCCCTTTTTCGCTCAATAGACACGTCAACAGCCTTATCGACTACGGGGAGCGCATCCTCAGTGGCCGTTTTATCCAGCGCAGTTTCGTCAGCCCGGGTAACAGGCTGCCCGTCTATGGCAACGTCGCGACACCCACTGCGGTCGCAAGTGGCGAGGTGCACCACATGCGATATGTCGTCAAAGACTTTGCTGGCAATGAGAGCTCTGTCGCGTTCACGCTCCGCGGGGTGCGAAACGCTGGGGCTAAGCCGCGCCACCGGCCAGACGGTGAGCTTGTCCAGTGGCGGCGCACTTGGGTGAAGGACACGCTTGGCATCGATGTCCTCATCCCGCGTGAGACGTTTTATGAGGATCAATATGTAAACGTATCCCGCACGGATAGGGCTAAACCTCTTCCTCCGCTCTTCTCTGTGGGCGACAGGCTTATCCCTATTCAAAAGCCTGTCTCGCTCACAATGGCTTTGCCCGACGCTTGGAGGCGTCTGTCCGGCAAGGCGTACGTGGGGCGTGTCACGCCTTCTGGTTTAGTCTATTGCGGTGGAACTGTGAGGCCAGACTTCGGTTCGTCGTCGTCAGTCTATGTGATAACTGCCGACGTGTCGTCGCTCGGGGTTTATACTATAGACGTCGACACTGTGCCTCCTGCCGTCAGGGTGCGAAACAAGTCACGTTCTCTCCGCCCCTCCGATGTCATTTCCATCGGTGTCTCCGATTCCAAAAGCGGAATCTCCAAGTATTCTGTTTTTATAGATGACGCGTGGCATGTGTTTGAGTACGACTACAAGAACAATCGCCTAAAGGCCACGCCAGCATATTTGCGCCTCCCCAAAGGCCGACATTCTTTACGTGCCGAGGTCGAGGACTCGTGTGGCAATGTCAGGGTCGTCAAGTGGGATTTCTCAGTCATCTGAAGCGTTGGCGCGTTGAAAAACAGTATTGGCGGC
The DNA here is from genome assembly GCA_934725785.1 of uncultured Bacteroidales bacterium. Classification (GTDB taxonomy): domain Bacteria; phylum Bacteroidota; class Bacteroidia; order Bacteroidales; family Marinilabiliaceae; genus W3P20-009. The sequence goes on from CAKVCS010000079.1 coordinate 4,143, forward strand.
CACCAGCATATTTGCCAATGGCCGCCAATGTTTTGATAGCGGGGTAGCTTATTCGTTGCCGCTGAAGCTCTTGTTGTATTGCTCCATGGCGCGCGCGCTCATACCCATCGAAGAGAAGCCCCCATCGTGGAACAGGTTCTGCATGGTTATCTTCTTCGTGAGGTCCGAGAACATCGTAACGACGAAGTTCGCGCACTCGTCGGCTGTGGCGTTGCCAAGAGGGCTCATCCTGTCCGAGAAGTCCATAAGACCGCCAAAGCCCTGAATGCCTGAACCCGCCGTTGTCGCCGTTGGAGACTGCGACACCGTGTTGATGCGGACGTGGCGCTCGTGGCCGTATATGTATCCGAAGCTTCGGCCTATGCTCTCGAGCAGGGCTTTAGCGTCGGCCATGTCGTTATACCCGTCAAACGTGCGCTGAGCTGCCACGTAAGACAGGGCGACAACTGAACCCCACTCGCTTATCGCGTCCATCTGATATGCCACCTGGAGCATCTTGTGGAACGATATGGCCGAGATGTCGAGCGTCTTGCCGAGGAAGTTATAGTCGAGGTCTGTGTATTCGCGCTTCTTGCGGACGTTGAGGCTCATGCCTATGGAGTGGAGCACGAAGTCCACCTTGCCCCCGAGGACCTCCTGAGACTTTGTGAACACGTTCTTCAGGTCCTCTACGCTGGTAGCGTCGGCTGGTATCAGCTCCGCGCCGGTCTTCTTGCTCAAGTCTATGACCTCACCCATACGGCAGGCGGCGGGGGTGTTCGAGAGGGTGAATGTCGCGCCCTGCTCCTTAGCCTTCTCGGCCACCTTCCATGCTATCGACTTGTCGTTCAATGCGCCGAAGATGATGCCGCGCTTGCCCTCCAGTAAGTTCTGTAACATTACGTGTGTCTTTGGTTTAATTTGCCAATCTTTTTTCTGACGATGCTAAGTTACGCCGTTTTGCTATCCCCATGTTGCAATTTGTGTTAATAATAAATAAGTACAGTCCATATTTATGTGCTTTAAGCTCCTTTTGTTCTATTTTTGAGTTGGAAACCCTCTTTTTTTCATATTCATTCTTTCTTCTCATGAGCGTTCTCTTTCGCTTCGTCTCTTTGGCGCTCGCGCTGCTTTCCCTCTGTGCTGTATCTTCTGCGCAGATGGTTGAGCCTGCGCATTTCAAGGCCTCTTTCCGCCAAGTGCAAGCTTCCCGAGCCGAGGTGGTGTTCGAGGCCACTATCGACCATGGATGGCACGTCTACTCCAC
>CAKVCS010000080.1 GCA_934725785.1 uncultured Bacteroidales bacterium
CGTCTGGAGCATACGCGTCTTGCGCGACAACGCCTACTTCGCCACCCACACAGACATATACACATATAGCCGCACGAGCAAGACCCTGAGCAAGGTCGCCAGCCCGGCGCGGATAATAGGCACGGCCATGGTGGGCGACACGCTCTTCGCCGTCCGCACCGACGGGCTGTTCCGCCTTGACGGTCACTTGTTCTCGCAAGCCGTGTCCGGCTCGGGCGCGCTCGCCGCAGAGGGCATCAAGGTCGCCTGCGAGCACGGCGGCAAGCTCTTCATAGGCACTGCCAAAGGGCTCTACGCGTACCACGCCGGGCGCCTAAGCCGCTTGGAGACAGAGGCCGACGCCTACGTGAGCCGCAACACGCTCTACTCGCTCGCGGTGGGCGACGCGTACATAGCCCAGGGCACAGTGATGGGCGGCGTAGCCCTCACAAAGACCGACGGCTCCAAGCCGAGATACATGACGACGGCCAACGGCCTGCAAAACAACACGGTGCTCTCTCTCATGTTCGACCATGCGGGCAACCTCTGGTGCGGACTCGACAACGGCATAGACTGCGTCGAGATGGACTCGCCAATGAGCCAGCTCTACGGGCCCCTGAGCGAGTATGGCACAGGCTACGCGTCGATAACCGACAGCGACGCCCTATATATAGGCACCAACAGAGGCCTCTTCGTGTCGGGCTATCCCGTCGACGACAGCCAGCCGACATTCAGCGGGCAGCTTATAGAGGAAAGCATTGGGCAGGTCTGGAGCCTGACGAGGATGGCGGGGCGCACCCTCTGCTGCCACAACAACGGACTCTTCGAGGTCACGCCCCAACGCAGGCTGAGGCCGATATGCCAGACGGACGGCTTCTGGCTCGTAAGGCCGTTCCCCCTCACGGAGACCGTGGCCCTGGCCGGCGGATATGACGGCCTCTACGTCCTCCGAGCCACGCCCGACGGCATAAAGGTGGAGGGCAGGGTGGAGGGCAGCCCGAAACAGGCGCGCACGTTCGAGATTGACAGTAACAACAGGGTGTGGATAAGCACGGAGAGGGGCCTCGAGAGGCTCACGATGAGCCACGACATGACGCGCTGCTCGGCGGAGATGATCATGCAGAAGCCCAAAGGCGGCACCGTCTACCTGAACGTCATGAAGCTCGAGGGCCGCATAGTGGTGAGCATGGGCGACCGGAGCTTCATAACGGCCGACAACAACGAGCTATCCGACGAGCCGGGGCTGCTGAGCCTGCTCGACGGGCCGGACGCGTTCTACACGTGCCTCGACCGCGACAAGGACGGCAACATATGGTACATCACGGGCAACTCCCTCAAAGTGCGAATGCTGAACCGGCAGACGGGCCAATATGACACGAAGCCGACGCTCGTCTGGGACCTGCCGCAATTCTACGTCTACGGCTTCACCCAGCTCCGCACAATAGGCGGCGGCCGAGCCGTCGTGAGCTGCATACAGGGGTTCGCCATGGCCAACGCGCAAAACGCGGCGGCGAAGGGCAGGCAGACGCAGCCCAAGCTCTTCATAAGGCAGATGAGCTCCATATCGCCGGGCGAGGAGGGGGTCATATACGGGGCCTCGTTCCCCGAGCGCGGCGGCGACATCGTCTTGCCCTACAGCCGCAACTCCGTCAGGTTTGAGTTCGGATGCACACAAAGCTTCGACAAGGACCTCAAATTCAGCTGCATGATAAAGAACGGAGACGGCGGCGAGTTCTCCGAGTGGAGCAGCGAGACCACAAAGGAGTACACGTACCTCAAACCTGGCAGGTACGCCTTCTCCGTCAGGGCCCGCCACGCCAACGGCGACATAGCCGGGCAGGCTCAGCTGACGTTCACAGTGACGCCGCCATGGTACCTGACCCCATGGGCGAGGGCAGCCTACGCCGCCATCGCGATCGCTACCGCGGCGGGGATAACGGCCGCCGTAAGAGCGCACAACCGCAAGGCGCACGACAGGATAACGAGAAAAAAAGAGGAGGAGATGCGGGCGCAGCGCGAGGCCTACGCGCAGCAGGCACTCGTGCGCGACAAGGAGATCTTGCAGCTGCGCAACGAGAAAATAGAGGGCGAGCTGAAAAGCAAGAGCGAGGAGCTGAGCCACATGATGCTCGACACTCTGAACCGCAACGAGCTGATAATGCGGGTAAAACGAGACCTGACCAAGGTGCAGGAGGACCTTGAGCAGGCCGACACGCCGCTGGCGCGCAAGAGGTTGGCGCAGATGCAGAGCAGGCTGACACAAGACGCCGACACCAGGGTGGACTGGGAGAGGTTCGAACACAACTTCGACATCGTGAACGACAGCTTCATGCGAAAGCTGCAAGCCAAGTTCCCTTGGATATCGGTCAACGAGAAGAGGCTCTGCGTATACATCATAATGGGCATGCTCAACAAAGAGATCGCACCGCTCATGAACATCAGCCTCCGCGGCGTCGAGATGCTGCGCTACCGCCTGCGCAAGAAGATGGAGCTGCAGCGCGAGGACGACCTGACGGCAATGCTCCGGAGCGTCAGGGACAACGACTGACGGGGGGCGCGCATGCGCATTCGTCACCAATTTTCGCCAGCGTTTCACGCGGTTCGTCACCGAAAAAAGTCAGTTGGTCAAAAGTAGGGCCGCGTGCGCGGGGTGTTTGCGAAGCCCGCAATACATTTGTGGCGTAAAAACCCGCTGGCGAGGAGTCATAATCCTCTTAAAAAAGATTTGTTCCATTACCTTACGTGAATTGGTAAAAATCTTGGAGCAGTATTTATAGGTAGTGATTGTATAAAGGTCCCGGGCGACAGTTGTGAAACTGTCGCCCGGCTCTTTTATACCCCCCCCCGCGGTGTCGGGATCGAGTGTGCGCCAGCCAACATTGATATTCTGTAAGCCAAACAAGGCTTTGCGCTTACGTTTTCATAAGGGCTTCACTTAATTTGCGCTTATATCCTGTTAAATGCACAGCACAGTCTTTTGAATTATCATATATCGTGATAAATTTGTAATGTTCTGAAAGCAAAAGAGGAAAAATAAGGACGCAAATCTAACTTTCAAAACAAAAGACACTAAAACCTCCTTTCTGGCTGGCGAGGCGCGGCAAACGCGCCGACAGCCACGGACAAGTTACAAGACAAAAAACTCAATAAAAAGACCATGACAACGACCAAGACACAGTCTAAGGCTCCGGCCGCCGACTTCAGGCGCATGCCCAAGGCCCAAGGTCTCTACGACCCCGCCAACGAGCACGACGCGTGCGGCGTGGGCTTCGTAGCCAACATCAAGGGAGAGAAGACTCACGACATCGTGACGAGGGGTCTGCAGGTGAACGTCAACATGACGCACCGCGGGGCCGAGGGCGCCGACAACAAGAGCGGCGACGGCGCGGGCATCCTTATCCAGATGCCCCACGAGTTCTTCAAGTCCATCATGCCCGAGCTGCCCGAGCCGGGCAAATACGCGTCGGGTCTCGTCTTCCTGCCTAAAAACGCCGACGCGGCCAAGAAATGCGTCGAGATGCTCGACCACTACGTGGAGGCCGAGGGTCTCAACGTCATAGGCTGGCGCGACGTGCCCGTGGACAGCAGCTGCGTGGGCGAGATCGCGCTGCGCAACGAGCCGGCCATCCGCCAAATATTCATCCGCAGCCGAGGCGAGGAGGCGGACAAGTTCGAGCGCAAGCTCTACATGGCGCGCAAGCAGGCCGAGATTCGCGTCCGCCAGTCGAACATCATTGACAAGGAGTCGTACTACGTCGTGAGCCTCTCGTGCCGGACGTTCATTTACAAGGGCATGCTCACGCCCAAGCAGCTCGGCGAGTACTTCCTCGACCTCCGCGACCCCAAGGTGACGAGCGCCATAGCCGTGGTCCACAGCCGCTTCTCAACCAACACGTTCCCGACGTGGGACCTCGCGCAGCCGTTCCGAATGATAGCCCACAACGGCGAGATTAACACCATCCGCGGCAACAGGCTCTGGATGCAGGCCCGCGAGGGCATACTCCAGAGCGACCTCTTCGGAGACGACCTCAAGAAGTGCTTCCCAATCGTGGAGCCCAACATGAGCGACTCCGCCTCTTTCGACAACGTGTTCGAGTTCCTCGTGCAGGCCGGGCGCACCATGCCCCAGGCGCTCACAATGATGGTGCCCGAGAGCTGGAACGACAAGAACCCCATCCCCGACTCCCTGAAGGCCTACTATGAGTACCACTCGACGATAATGGAGCCGTGGGACGGCCCCGCGGCGCTCGTCTTCACCGACGGACGCTACGTCGGCGGCACGCTGGACCGCAACGGCCTCCGCCCGAGCCGATACGTCATCACGAAGAACGACATGATCGTCATGGGCTCCGAGGTCGGCGTCCAGATCTTCGAGCCTGAGGAGATCAAGGAGAAAGGCAGGCTACGCCCCGGCAAGCTCCTGCTGGTGGACACGCAGCTCGGCACCATAATACCCAACGACGAGGCCAAGCTCCAGATCGCCCGCATGCACCCGTACGAGAACTGGCTGCGCAACAACCGCTTCAGCCTCGACGACATAAAGACCGACGTCAAGGCCCCGGAGTCCGTCGTGCCGGACGACCAGTTCGACACCTATAAGAAGGTGTTCGGCTACAACAAGGAGGACTTCAAGCTCACCATAGCCCCCATGGCCAACACGGGCAACGAGCCGAGCAGCTCCATGGGCAACGACACACCCACCGCGGCCTTCAGCGAGAAGCCGCAGAACCTCTACCAGTACTTCCGCCAGACGTTCGCGCAGGTCACCAACCCGCCTATCGACTCCATCCGCGAGGGGCTGGTCATGAGCCTCACGCACTACATTGGCTCCATCATGGGCAACCTGCTGGCCGAGGAGCCGCTGCAGTGCCGCACGCTCAAGTTCGACAGCCCCATAGTCTCGAACACCGACCTGGCCAAGATTAAGGACGGCAAAAGCTCGCAGTTCACCCACGTCACCATCCCGACCCTCTTCCCCGTCGGCTCGGGAGGCATAGGCCTCAGGAACGCGCTTCACAACATCTGCAAGGCCGCCGAGGACGCCGTAGACGCTCAGAAGAACTACATAATACTCTCCGACAAGGGCATAAGCGAGGACATGGTGCCCATCCCAAGCCTGCTGGCCGTGGCCACCGTCCACCACCACCTCATCCGCGCCAAGAAGCGCATGCAGGTCGGCCTCATCGTCGAGACGGGCGACGCGAGGGAGGTCATGCACTTCGCCCTCCTGCTCGGCTATGGCGCGTCGATTATCAACCCATACCTCTGCTTCGTCTCCATCGAGCACCTCATAAGGGACGGGCAGATAACGTCCGACTACGTCACCGCCCGCGACAACTACATCCACGCTGTTGACAAGGGCATCCTCAAGATAATGAGCAAGATGGGCATATCCACCC
>CAKVCS010000081.1 GCA_934725785.1 uncultured Bacteroidales bacterium
AGTATGAGATGATTTTCCGAGCCAAGATACTCGACTTCTACAGAGGCGTCGAGATCGAGTGACAAATTTGGGCGCGCGCGCCAGCCGACAATTGTCTTATGTGAGTTATCTTCGCGGACGTTATGAATGTCAGCAAGAAACACATTATCATCGCGGCGTCGGCAGTCGGCGTCGTCATTGCAGCCCTCGTCGCACTGATTCTGCACGGCAGGAGCCAGATGTCTGAGATGACTGAGGTTTTCACCGAGGAGCGCGACCAGCTCACGTCGCAGTACGAGGATCTCTACGTGGAGTACGATGGCATAAAGGCCGGAAACGATTCGCTCGACAATCTGCTGTCTGAGCAGAGGGCCAGGGTGGAGCAGCTTACCGAGGAACTTAAGACTCTGAGGGCCAGCAACGCCCGCCGAATAAAGGAGTTGCAGGGTGAGCTGACGACGTTGCGGACCGTCATGCGCAGTTTCATCGTGCAGATTGACTCGCTCAACCGCACCAACACCGCGCTCCGACAGGAGAACGACGACATGCGGGGTCGGCTTGCGGAGGCCAACACCGCGCGGGCCAGCCTCCAGGAGCAGAACGAGAACCTGAACCAGAAGGTGGCAACGGCGGCGAGGCTCGAGGCCAAGGACATGGTGGTCGCGACCCTCAACGCCAAGGGGCGTCCGACTGGCAGCCTGGCCAAGATTGCCAAGGTGAAGGTGTCGTTCACCATCGCCAAGAACATATCGGCCGAAGTCGGCATGAGGGACGTGTTCTTGCGCATAACCCGCCCCGATGGCGACGTGCTCTTCCACTCCAAGTCCGACACTTTCCGTTTTGAGGACTCGGACATAAACTACTCCGCCAAGAGGTCTATTGAGTACGGGGGCGAGGATACGCCATCGTCAGTGGTTTACGATGTCCAGATGGGAGATCTGATGGAGGGCGCCTACGAAGCTGAGCTCTTCGCTGGCGGCGCGGTTATAGGCCGGGTAACGTTCAGCATCTAATCCGCGTCCCCGCTTTTTTGGGGGTAACACCCGCCCAGCAGCGTTGGCTTTATCCAACGCTGCTGGGCGGAGTCCTTTTGCGAGTTTCGCCACCGGAGGGCCGGAGGGCTTCCATATGAGCGCCCAAGAGCCGTCTCAACGGCGAATCCCGCCATGCGTCGCAGTCGTGCGTGCATAGGCGGGATTCGCTGTTTCCCCTTTCGAGTCTTACGGCTTTTTTTTATAGGGATATGACGCCATCAATGGCGCAGGCCTTGCTCGTCACGTCAATCACGGCATCCGCCGACGTCATGGTCGCGACGCATGTAACGCCCACGTATTTATCGCCATTGCTGTTTCTGAACCTTGTCTCGCCGTCTTGTGGCAGGGCCTCAAGCACCTTGTCAAGCTTCGCCCTGTCGTTCGGCATTACGAATTTGAACATGTATTTCTGTGGCCACCTCTCCGCCATCAGTTTCTGGCGCAAGCGCTCCATCCCGGTGCGCATGTCGGCTATCTGTTGCTGTGTCAGCATATGTCTTTATGTTTTTTCTCTTTCAGTCTTTAATCTCGCCCTCTCTCCTGCGCGCGAAGTAGGCCTTGGTCTCGGCCGCCACGACGCCGGACAGCGCAAAGAGCGCAATCATGTTGGGCAGTGCCATGAGGCCGTTGAATATGTCGGCTATGCCCCATACGGCGGATATTGTCATATACGGGCCGATGAAGACAGCCGCGATGTAGAGCCATCTGTAGACGGTGACAATGCGCATGCGCCCGCCAGTCAAGTACTCCAGGCAGCGCTCCGAGTAGTAGTCCCAGCCGAGGATGGTTGTGAAGCCGAAGAGCACAAGCGACAGCATGACGAGGAAGTCGGTCGCCACCCTGGGGAGGAACGGGATGCCGGTGGCGAACGCGTTCATTGTCGCAACCGCGCCCATCGGCGCGCTCTCGGTCAGGTAAGGCTGACCCGTCACGGTCAGGGCCAGGCCCGTCATGGAGCAGACGAGTATGGTGTCGAGGAATGTGCCGGTCATCGACACCAGGCCCTGGCGCACGCACTCCTTGGTCTGCGCTGCAGCCGCCGCGATGGGGGCCGAGCCGAGTCCCGCCTCGTTTGAGAATATGCCGCGGGCTATGCCCTTTTGCATTGAGCATATTATGGCGCCAATTGCGCCGCCGGCGACGGCCTCAAAGCCAAACGCGCTCTTGAATATCGTGACGATGGCGCCAGGAATAGCGGTTATGTTGCATATGAGTATGACAATCGCTACGACGATGTAAAGCACCACCATGGCCGGTATCACGCGCGTGCTGACCTTGCTTATACGTTTGAGCCCACCGATTAGCACGAGACCCACCAGCGCAGCCAGCAAGACAGAGGCTATGACGGTCACAAGGGAGTACTCGTTGCCCAAAATGGTCACGCCCCACCTCGTGTTGGGGTCGAAGAACTGGGTGACGGCGCCGCATATGGAGTTCACCTGGGTGAACGTGCCTATGCCGAAGAGGCCGACGCAAATGCCGAAGAAGGCGAACACGCACGCCAGCCATTTCCACCTCCTGCCCATGCCGCGTTCGATGTAGTAGAACGGCCCGCCGAGAACGTGGCCCGCCTCGGAGTCGTAGCTCCTGTATTTGACGGCCAGCAGACCCTCGGAGTATTTGGTGGCCATGCCGAACAATGCGGCAATCCACATCCAGAACAGGGTGCCAGGCCCGCCCGTCACGTAGGCAGTGGCCACGCCCACTATGTTGCCGGTGCCGATGGTTGCCGACAGGGCAGTGCACAGCGCGCCGAAGCTCGACACCTCGCCCTTAGCCCCGTGCTCCACCTTCTCGTTGCGGAACATGTACTAAAGGGCGAGGGGCAGCCGCGTGAACTGCATGCCGCCAAGCCTCACCGTCAGGAATATACCGCCGAAGAGTATCACGATGATGAGGACAGGGACGGGCATGCCGCCTATCTCGAACGAAGTGCCCCATATCCTGTCGTCCACAGCGTTAACCCAGTCGGTGAATGTGTCAAGCCACGTCTTTTCCATTCTCTTTGCTTAGTACGTAATTAATCAATTGCAAAATTAATTATTTGAACCTCCTTCTTTTGTTAACGCATATTAAACAGCAGCCCGCCTCGCCCTTAATAACGCACGCCTTGTTCGCTGTGTCACAAATATTGCCGTATGTGTGCAAAATCAAGGGCAAGACGTGGTGGGCACGCATTTGACTTTATGCAATATCGAGTGCGATGCCTTGTTCTCTGGGGGGGTATTGAAGTGTCTCGAGTATGTGTGGCTATGGAAAGAGCCCCGGGGCTTCAAGCCGCTACAGCGAGGAGGTCTGAGTCCTCTTGCCCTTGATTTGTTCCATTTGCGCTTGCTTCTTGATGATTTCGCTGACAGCCTCGCTGTAATCTTCCGGTGGCTCGGGGGCGGCTGTCTGTATATCATTGAGCAGACGGATTATAGACCTCCCCACTGCCCACGTCAGGTTGACAGGCACTGCGTTGCCTATCTGCTTGTATTTCTCTGCCAACGAACCCTGAAACTGCCAATGGTCAGGGAACGTCTGAATCCGTGCGTACTCCCTTACGCTGAGCGGGCGGGTCTCCAGCGGGTGGCATCATCCCGAGTGCCAAGCCGCCTGCGCCTGCGAATAGTTACACCGAGTTGTATCTGCGAAGAGGGGTGACGGCCGCCTCCGCCTCCCATGCGCTGTCGAGCATGGCGCGAACCTCCGGGAGTGCGCCTATCTCCTCCATCAAAGAAGCCTCTGTTGCCATCATGCTTACGGAGTGGCAGGACGCCCTTTGCCCCCCAAGTTCTGACTGTCTGGTTTGACGTCCCCGTGAGTGCCGCAAGGTTGTTCTCTGATTGAAGCTCCATCCTGTCTAAGCGCGACTTGTTCATCAAGTGTTTGAAGTGGCCGAGGATTGTGGTAATGTCGTCTTTATTAATGGTCTGCGGCCCTGCCTTACATTGGCAATATTTGCGTCGCCCGTCAATAGCGTCTATAAATTCAATGTCTATGCCGTCAATGTCGGAAGCGCATCCCGTGACCTCCTTCAGCTGCGATATGAATATCTGGATGTTCTGTCAGAAACTCGTGTTGAGGCTCGTCCCCAGTATGCGCGGGAATACGAGGGCTTTTGCGAGGCTCTCCGGCGTCGTGTCTCCGCAGAGGAATGAGGCGAGGTAATTTATGAGAAAAGGGTTGACGTTGAAACTGCTCAAGTTCAGCTTCTTGAGGTTTTTCAGATGGTTTGGGATTATTATGGTGCGGAAATACTCCTTCCCGCTGTTTATAATGGCCCCTTTCTGTTTGTTGTCCATATCCGCGCGCTTCAAACTAGTTCTGCTAAATTACTCAAACATTTGTTTACCGTCCACACGCGATATGGTAGCGTCCCATTTAAATCTGTCAAGATATGTTTACTATCTTTGGCGCAGGGAACAGGGGGGCAGCCCCCGAAACGACTACAAAACTGCCAATATGGAAAACAGACCTTTTACAATCTGCCACATGATGATGTCGGTCGATGGTCGCATAGACTGCGCAATGACCGAGCAGCTTGGCGACAGCGAAGCCTATTACACATCTCTCTCAAGCCTCAAGTGCCCCACCACGCTCATCGGACGCGTCACGATGATGACGCATTATACCGACGGCTCAACCTTCGTCTCGTCAAGCCAGTCGCCTGTCGGAGCTGCCGTCAACGTCTCGCGGCTCGCCGACGGCTATTCCGCCGTGGTCGATACCCGTGGCACGCTCAATATTACCGCGGCTGAGTGTGACGGGCTGCCATTGCTCGTCGTCATGAGCGAGGACGCTCCCGCCGATTATGCCGAGCATCTCACGAGGCTCGGGGTCAACTGGATGGCGGTCGGCAAGGGCGGCGTGGACCTTGCCCGCATGGCGGAGTCCCTGTCCGCGAAGTTCGGTGTCGAGAGGCTCGCCGTCTTGGGCGGCGGGCGCATCAACGGCTCCATGCTCAGCGCCGGCCTCATTGACGAGGTTAGCGTAATCGTTGGGGCTGGGGTCGACGGTCGCCTGGGGCAGCCCTCGCTCTTTGACGGTGTCGCGGCCGACGCGTGGAGCGCCGCCCGGCTGCGCCTGCAAGGCGTGGCGAGGGTTGGCGATGATGCCGTGTGGCTCCGCTACGATGTCAGGCAAAAATAGGGTAGGGCGCTGCTTTACATCAGCAACTCACGTGGCACAGCGTATGCCATGGCTTTATAGGCGGCTTCGCTCGGGTGCAGGTGATCGCCCGAGTCGAAGCCTTCCTTGAACCTGTCAGGGTGGCTCTCGTCGCGCACGGCGGCGTCAAAGTCCACGCACCCGTCAAATG
>CAKVCS010000082.1 GCA_934725785.1 uncultured Bacteroidales bacterium
GTCTGAGAGTCGTCGGGAAGCCTCACGGGGAACGGGCCGACGTCGTTGCCAAGGCGGTCAATAATGTAGAGGGACTTCTGCGTTGTCAGCAGATATTGCAGTTTGCCGTTGCCATAGTAGTCTATCTGGCTGACGTCTCCCACTACGGCTCCGTCTATCGGCCTGCGCCAGAGCAGCATTCCGTCCGCGCCAATCAGGCAAAGCTTGTCCTCCGAGTCTTGCGTCAGGCACTCTGTCAGCCTCGTGTAGTGGTTTGTCACCCCCCACAGCCTGCCGTTCCTCACGGAGTCGACCCGCGTGTGCCATGCCGCCTCCACCACGTCCACGTTCAGCTCCGTGTCGGTGGGCCTCGCGTGCGCGTAGACGCTTATGTATGGCAGGTTGCCAGTGCGGGTCATCTGGTGGCAGGCCACGTCGAAGGCGCAATTGCCCCTCGCTTTGCCCATGGCGGCGTCGGACGGGTCAGTGTCATATGTAAATGTGGAGCAGTCGTTTCCGAAGCGGGTCATTAGGCTCTCGAACTTGTGGTCGCCCTCCATGGTGTTGCCCGTCACGTAGTCCACGAGCACGCGGCGCAGGGTTGCCATGTCGTCGGCAAAGACGAGGGCGTCCTCATATCGGAAGAACAGCCGCCCGGGGATCTTGCCAATCATATAGTCCAGGAAGAAGGTCTCGTCCTGATTGTCGAATCCGCCATATACGGGTACGGATATGGCGGATACCTGCTCGGCGTCGGCCCTTCTCGCCACGACGCCCTCCGGCACGGCGCCCGGCCCCGGCTGAATCTCTCCTATCACCAGGGGCGCGGCGCCGCCGTGCATTGCGGTTAGGGCTTGAGTCAGCACCGCGTGCGCCTTGGTCCCCCCGTGGGTGTCCACAATGAGGAACGAGCCGGACTTGTCCGCCGGGTTGCCATACGAACAGAGGGCGAGCTCGGCCTCGAACACTTGCGCGAGCAGGGCCTCTATGTCGACACCCGTCTGTGCGTACATGTCGCTCTGTCTGGCTCTGTATCGCGCTCCCGTCGTGTCTTGCGACAGGAAGTCAGCGAACGATGGCGACGATATGCCCCTGCGCCCCGCGCCCACGCGGTGGAATCTTTTGACTCCCTTGGGCAGCCTGCGCGTCAGCCCTATGGCGGACGTGTTCTCGCGGGATGTCAGCATGGCGAGCGATTGCTTTTGAGCCGCGGCGAAGCCGTCGGCCGACATGCCGTCATCGCCAACTCCGAGGTCGAAAGCCATCCAGTCGCCACCCCTGCTCTCCTCCCTTATCATTCCGGCGAATGATTGGCTTAAGAAAGCCCCTTTCTTGTCGGCAAGGTACGCGCGCTTGCCGTTTATGTACACTGAGGCCTGCGCGGTGGGCGATACCGTGCGCTCCACCTGCGCGAATGTCAGGTTGTCGCACATCGGGGTGACGCTGTCCTTGCCAAATGACATGAGAAGGTCCGGTGTCGTCGACGCGAAGAGACACCCGCCACCGGCTGCCATGTAGAGAGGCTCGCCGCCCCCCTCTTGGCGTAGCAGGAACAGGCCGTGGCCGTGGAACGCCGTGTCCGACACGGAGACGCCCTCCGCCTCGCGGAGCGCGCTCATGGCCTTGTGCCACTCCATCCTGTTGTTCAGCCGGAAGGAAGCCGCCAATTGGCGCATGCCGCCAGCCTCGTCGAGGGAGAATGAGACGAAGAGGTCGCGCTCCGAAAGCTCCGGCTCGTTTATCACGTCAGGGCCGAACAGCGAGTCTATCCGCTCGGCAAGCAGGCAAGCCGCGCGTCCGCCCAGGATGTCGGTAACCTCGTCGCCCATGACTCCGCCCCTCGCCGCGGCCAGAGCTTTCCTGTCGCCCAGCCTCGCGACGAAGGCGGTCTGCTCCGGAAGGCACCGCATGGGCGATGGAGCCTTGTAGCGCCTGTTCAGGCCTATCCAAACAGTGGCGGCGGCCGCAGCCATGATGAGGGCCATGGCCGCGCCCGTTATGATAATCCTCTTTACAGACGCTGTCATCTCTTATCCTTTTTGATGTTCGCCACCTGTCTCCTTTCTCCCCGACGGGAGGGCGGCCTTGACTATGGAGAACAGGGTGTAGAGGGCTATGGTGACGGCAATGCCGCCCAGGCCGAGCGCTATTATCGATATCAGGCCAACGGCCAGAAGCGCCACTTTCAGCTCGTTGCCGGCCAATGTCCAGTGCTTGACCTTGAGCGAGAACATGGGTATCTCGCTAACGAGCAGCCCGCAGAACACAGCCACCATGATGAGCGTGGATGTCGGCGTGAGCAGCCTGCGGAAGATATCCTCGTTGCCTGGCATCATCCATATGAGCGAGGCCGTGAAGAGTCCCGTGGCCGTTGTCGTGAGGCCGAGGAAGCTCTCCGTCTGGCGGGTGTCTATGTTGAACTTGGCGAGCCTCAGCCCGGCAAACACGCCAAGTATCAGCGGGGCGGCGGTCAGCGCGGCATCTCCTGCCTGCATCTCCGCTATGGGCGTGACGAGGCTCCCTGTCAGATGCCATTTTAAGTACGTGGAGTAAATAGCGGCGGGGGCTAGGCCGAACGAGATGTTGTCCGCGAGGGAGTCGAGCTCCTTGCCCATGGGGCCGCTCACGCCAAGGGCCCTTGCCACAAAGCCGTCGAAAAAGTCAAACACGGCGCCCGCCACTATGAGGATTGCGGCAGCCCTGAGCTCACCCCCGAAGGCGCAGGCCGTGGCCAGCACGCCGCACAGGAGGTTCATTGAGGTTATAGAATTCGGGATGTATCGCTTTATAGACATGTCTGTTTTCGTTTCTTCGTTCTTGTTCTTTTGCCTTGCCCGTCAGAACGGCAGTATCCTGTCTTTGGTGAACTCGATTGCCATTACGGAGGTGTCGTCAAAGGCCTTGCCTTTCTTTATGGTGTCCTCGGCAAGTGCGCAGATCTCGTCCATCGTGCGGTCTATGCCCATGTTCTTTTTCATCACCGCCATGAGCTTCTCGGCGTTGCTGCCCACGCCGTTCTGATCCTCGATTTCGACGAGCCCGTCGGTGTACGTGACGAGCAGGTCGCCCTTGCGAACTCTCGTCTCGCCCTCGTCTACGCCCGGCAGCTCGTCGAGCATCCCCAGCCCTATCGAGCCGTTGGTGAGCTCGATGACGTGGCCCTGCTTGTTGAGCAGGGGGGGCAGGTGGCCCGCGTTGACGTACGTGAGGTGCCCCGTCAGGCTGTTGTATCTGCCTATGAAGAGCGTTATGAACTTCTCGCCCTTCGTGTTCTGGCATATGCGCTTGTTCAGGTCTGTCACCAGTCCCTTCAGGCTGGTCTTGGCCGTGAAGAGCGCGCGGACCATGGCCTGGAAGTTGCTCATGAGCAGGGCGGCGGCCACGCCCTTCCCGCTGACGTCCGCCATGCAGAAACCCACTACGTGGGGCGACAGCTGGAGGATGTCGAAGTAGTCGCCGCCAATCTGGTCATGCGGGTGGTAGTACGACCTCGCTTTCGTGTGACCCGTCTGCAGCAGCATGTAGTCGGGCGGGATGAGGCCGGACTGTATCCGCGATGCGAGGGCGAGCTCTTGCTTCAGCGACTCCTGCCTTATGAGCCGCGCCTGCATCTTCTTGTTCTCGATGGCGACGATGATGAGGTTCGACAGGACCTGGATGAACTTGAGGTTGCGCAGCGTGGGGCTTATGCCGTCGCCGAGGATGCCGTCGCCCACCAGGACGTAACCCATTATGTGGTACTTGTGCCGGAGCGGTATGACGGCGTCGAAGCCCCTTATGGAGCTCGTCTCGTCCATGCCGAGGCTTTGGATGGACGTGATTTTCTTCAGGTCACGCTCAATGTCGATGGCCTCGCGCTGTGCCTCCGTCACGTTGCTCTGCAAGATGCACTTCCAGGTGTTGTCGGCCAGCGTGAAGACGAGGATTTTGCCTACCTGCAAATCCTCTTTCAGCAGAATCTCGAACTCCTGCATCAGCTCATCGACGGTGCTGTCCTCGTTTATGGTCTGTGTGACGTCGAGAAGGAGGTTTATCTTCTCCTTGTAGAGGCGCACCACGTTCCTCTCGTTTGCCATCTCGTGGGTTCGCTTGGCTGTTCTTGTGCAAAAATGCAAAAAGCCTCGGGTTGTGCCTTCCGACACGGCCCGCGGCCTTGTGTGCTATATCTCAAAATCACGAGGCTGGAGCCTCTGGCGAGGCTTCGCCGTGCCTACTTTACGCGCTCTACGTATGAGCGGTCGCGAGTGTCGACCTTGATCTTGTCGCCTGTGTTGACGAAGAGGGGCACCATGATTGTAGCGCCGGTCTCGATGGTGGCAGGCTTGAGCGACGTGGTCGACGACGTGTCGCCGCGGACGCCCGGCTCGGTGTAGGTGATCTCGAATATCATGTTGACGGGGAGCTCGGCCGTGAGGACGGTCTCGGTCTCAGCGTGCACGAGCACCTGGATGTTCTCGCCCTCCTTCATAAGGTCGGCGTTGGGTATCTGGCTCTCGTCGAGGACTATCTCCTCATAGGTCTCCGTGTTCATCAGGTGGTAGCCCGTCGTGTCCTTATATGTGTACTGGTACTGGCGGTGCTCCACGCGAGCCTCGTTGACCTTTACGCCCGAGTTGAAAGTGTTGTCGATGACCTTGCCGGTCTTGACGTTCTTGAGCTTGGTGCGGACGAATGCCGGGCCTTTGCCTGGCTTGACGTGGAGGAACTCGACGATGAAGTACAGCTGGTTGTTGTACTCGATGCACATGCCGTTGCGGAAATCTGCAGTAGTTGCCATATTTGATGTTTGCTCTGAGTATTATTTTACAAAATCACCTGCAAAACTATAAAATCAAAATGATAAAATCCTGTATGCGACATCTTTTCTTTGAAAGACTCTGACAGCTCCGTACCGAAGAATGCCCTTCGCGCCAAGGGTCGCTCCATTCCTGCACTTCTCTGCCCGGTGGCGTTTTCTTAAAATATCGCACGGTGCACACGATTGTATAAAATCTTTGTTAAATTTGCGATGCCATCATTCTGTAATACCACAAAAACTACAATGGAAGGTTTTTTCTCATACATCATCGGCCTCGGCGCCGCCGTGATGATGCCCGTCATCTTCACCATATTAGGCGTCTGCATAGGCATAAATTTCTCTAAGGCTCTCAAGAGCGGCCTCTACGTCGGGGTGGGTTTCGTAGGCCTCAGTATCGTCACCGCGTTGCTCACGAGCAGCCTTGGCCCCGCTCTCGCCAAGGTGACTGAGATTTACGGACTTGAGCTTCAGGTGTTTGATATGGGGTGGCCAGCCGCAGCTTCTGTGGCCTACAATACGCTTGTCG
>CAKVCS010000083.1 GCA_934725785.1 uncultured Bacteroidales bacterium
AGCTGTGGGTAGACATGTTCAACAGGTTCAAAGACGCAGGGCTCGACAACCTGATATGGGTGTGGACGAGCGAGGTGAACGACTTCGGCAAATGGTATCCGGGCGACGAGTACGTAGACGTGATAGGCGTAGACATTTACGGAGGCACAGCTCTCGCGACGAAAGCCAACCCCAACCCCGAGGAGCAGATAGCCACGCCCGCCTTCGACTTCTGCCAGCTGCAGGCCAAAACGACCAAGATGCTCACCCTGAGCGAATGCGGATACAGCTCGAGCAGCAAGAGCCGAATTGCGAAACTGTCGGCTCAGACGGCATGCGGCTTAAGCTGGAGCTGGTTCATGCCATGGTATGATGACAGCAAGTCGGAAGCCGAGGAGCATCACGCCGACGACGGATGGTGGAAAGACGCGATGGCGGAGGACAACATCCTGTGGCTCGGCGACTACACCAAATAGCGCCAAACAATAAACAGCTTGGTGGTTTCCCAACGCCCCTGTGCAAGTTGACACTGCACGGGGGCGTTGACTTTAGTAAGCAGACCAGCTGAGAGGCAAGAAAGATAGAGCCGGAGGGAGACACTCGACCCCACGCACATCGCGCGACATCGCCGCGACGGGCGTAGCAGGAGATTCACACGGCTTGCCTGGGCGCGCAGGGTTTGTATATTCACATCTTTTGTTTGTGACATTTTATCAAAGCGGGCGCGGAGCCCCGCCTAAGCCACGTAATATGATTAAATTCACACTCGGAAACCTAAAAAAACACCAAGCAATGGAACTCATAAAAAAGCTGATGATGGCGGCCTTGACGGCCGTCGCCGTGACGGCATGCGGCGATGACGGAGGCTCGGAATCGACCCCCGAGGCCGCGACACTGCAGAAGTCGGTGCCAGCGAGCGGCGAAAAGGACGTCGCGACAACAACCGGCACGATAGAGCTGACCTTCACGAGCGAGGTCAACTTCGTGTCGGGCAAGGAGGCGGACTTCAACGGGACAAAGTGTGGGATGACGAGCTTCAGCAAGAGCGGAAACACGATGACGTTCAGCATACCGGCACAGCTGAAGCGGGGCGAGACGTACACCCTTTCCGTCCCGACTGGATTCTTCACAACCAAGAACGGAGGCGCAGAAGTCGCGGCTTTCGCAGTGACATTCAGCACTCCCGAGGTCAAAGCCCCAAGCGCGGACGGCATTGCCAAAGAACTCGTCACAACCTCGCCACTGCCAGCCGCAAAAGCTGTGTATGACTACTTGCTGAGCTCTTTCGGAGTCAAAACACTCTCGAGCGCCATCGCCAACGTGAACTGGAACACAGACGAGGCCGACATGGTCTACGCGGCTACGGGCAAATATCCCGCGATAGCCACTGTGGACTACCTGCATTTCTACACCCTATATGACGACGCGAACAGGAACCCATATAAGGGCGGATGGAAAGTGGACTACGAAGACATATCGCAGCTTAAGGCATGGTGGGACGCTGGCGGCATAGTGTCGGCCTGCTGGCACTGGAACGTCCCGAACAAAGAGGCGGAGAAATACTCCACCGACTCGTACACATGCACGCCTGGCAGCGGCACGAAGAACTCGGACGGCACGATGACCACCACATTCCGCCCCAAGAACATCTTTGTTGAGGGAACATGGGAGCAGAAGATCGCCTCGGAGGACCTTGCACTGATGGCAACACTGCTGAAAAGATTCCAGGAGGCGGGGATACCCGTAATCTGGCGACCGCTCCACGAGGCATCGGGCAACTCGGCGAGCGGCGGCACGGCATGGTTCTGGTGGGGCATTGACGGCGCAGAGACATATAAACAGCTGTGGCGCAAGATGTTCAACTACTTCCAGGAGCAAGGGCTGAACAACCTCATATGGGTATGGACGACTCAGACCGGCTACGGGTACGACACGAAGAAGGGCATAGTGAACGACTCGGAGTGGTATCCTGGCGACGAGTATGTCGACGTTGTCGGGCGTGACGAGTACTCCCTGACCCTTGAGCAGTCGATAGCCGAGTATGAGGCCATAAGGTCCGCTTTCCCCAACAAGCTGACGACACTCTCGGAGTGCGGCAGCGTGGCCAAGATGTCGGAGCAGATAGCGGGCGGCGCGGCCTGGAGCTGGGTGATGCCGTGGTATGACTATGACGCGGACAACACCGCCAAGTCGCTCGACAAGCACCAGCACGCCAACACCCAATGGTGGAAAGACGCGATGAGCAACGAGAACGTGGTGACACGCGACCAGCTGCCGTCGTTCAAATAAAACGAGCCCCCGGCAACAGGGGGACAGGAAATGCCAGCCGCCTGCGGACACTATGACCGCGGGCGGCTGGCATCTTTCTTTCAGCAGCGAAGAGCGGGAGAGACGGAAAAATAAAAAGATTGGACGATTGTTAAAAAACAGCTATCTTAGCGGAGCTTGGCGCGCCTTACGCCCCATACGCAAACAAACAACTCGCGACAATGAAGACCACGACAGTAAGCCGTGAAATAACAGCCCTGAACGAAAAAACCGACTCCATACTCATATTCGACAGGCAGAAAAAGGACTTCAAGTACCCGCTGCACTTTCACCCGGAGTATGAGCTGAACTACCTCTGCAACGCGGAGGGGGCGGAGCGACTCGTCGGTGACAGCATAGAACACATAGGCCCACAGGAGCTGTGCCTGGTAGGGCCGAACCTGTATCACGCGTGGAAAGTGGGCGACTGCGCCCCCGACACCGACAAGCGCGAGGTGACGATGCAGTTCCTCGCAAACTTGTTTCCGGACGACCTGATGTGCAAGGACATATATAAGGACATAGCCCACATGCTGAAAAAGAGCGAGAGCGGGCTACTGTTCAGCCCCGAGACGGCCGAGGCTGCCGAGCCGATGCTCACCGCGATAAGCCGCGCGCGCGGATTCGACGTCTACATAGAGTTCCTGAAACTGCTGCAGTTCCTCGCAACATCGCCAGACCAGAGAGTCCTGGCAAACAACACGTTCCAGTCCGTCAACACAGCGACCACTGACAACAGGATAGAGAAGGTGCACGACTTCATTGTGGCCCACTATAAAGACAAGATAACCCTTGGCGACGCGGCCAACATACTAAACATGAGCCCAGTGTCGGTGACGAGGCTGATAAAGCAACGGACGGGCAAGAGCTTCATAGACTTCCTGAACGAGATACGCATAGGCTTCGCCGCCCGGCAGATGGTGGACTCGGACATGAGCATAAGCGAGATATGCTTCTCGAACGGCTTCAACAACATATCGAACTTCAACCGCACATTTCGCAAGAAGCAGGGCTTGACCCCGACAGAGTTCAGGGCGAAATATCTCGGCAAAAAGAAGGTGCTGTAGGATAAAGTGGCGCGCAGAGAGCCACAGGAAGAACAATTGCGAACCAGATGAACAGACTTACGACAGCGTGCATAGCGGCCGGGGCTGCAATGTTGACTGCCTGCCAAGTAGGGCCTCGGCAGACGGTGAGCCTTGAGGGCGAGTGGCGGACCGAGCTGGGCCCCGTCCGCCTGCCAGGCACGACAGACGAGGCCGGCATAGGCGACACCATAAGCAACATGGGCGAAGACACGCGGCTGAGCCGCAGACACAGCCTGTGCCGCGCACTGACATACACGGGTGACATAATAATCCCCGCACAGATGGACGGCAAGCACATAGAGCTCTACATAGAGAAGACGAAGCCCTCCACGCTATGGATAGACGGCGACAGCATAGGCAGCCAGACACACCTGCACACGCCACACGTGTATGACATAAGCCGTTACCGCGCTGGGAGGCACACGGTGCGCCTGCGCATAGACAACACATGGCAGGACGAGAACGGATGTGGCGGGCTGCACCCCGCCATAAGCGGAAGCCATGCCGTGACAGAAGCCACCCAGACCAACTGGAACGGTGCGGTAGGCCAGATATGCCTGCGCTCCGCCCCCAGGACCTACATAAGCCACCTGACCATATCGACGGAGATAGACACCACCACCATCGGCAGAGACGAGGACGGCATTCTCCGGGCTGACTCGGCCACCGTAAACGTGGAGATGGAGATTGTGGCCTCGCAGGGCGCGCGCGTGTCGATAGACGTCAAGTGCCTGCCCCACCCCGCATCTACAGGCGCGGCGATTGCCCAAACGGCGACCACGGCGCAAGTGAACCTGAAAAGGGGGGCGAACAAGGCCGTGGTGCAAGTGCCAATGGAGGCGGTGGCACTGTGGAGTGAATGGCAGCCACTTCTCTATGACGTGGACGTGACGCTCGACAGCCCGGACGGGGTGGACAAGACTGGCGACGTGACAGGCTTCCGCACATTCGAGGCACGCGGCACCCAGTTCGCGATAAACGGAGAGACAACATTCCTGCGCGGAAAGCACGACGCTTGCGTATTCCCCTTGACAGGCTATGCGCCAATGGACAAGGATAGCTGGCTGAAGGTGTTCCGCACAGCAAGAGAATATGGCATAAACCACTACAGGTTCCACTCCTGGTGCCCGCCCGAGGCCGCCTTCGCGGCCGCCGACGAGGTCGGCATGTATCTGCAGCCCGAGCTGCCATATTGGGGCGAGCTAAAGCCAAGCGGCACGGACGACGCCACGAGGCGGCTGAACAACTTCCTGTATGACGAGGGGCTGCGCATAGTGCGGCAGTTCGGCAATCACCCGTCGTTCGTCATGATGAGCCTTGGCAACGAGCTGGGGGGAGACACGGCCGTGATGCGGCAAATGATGGAGGGTCTGCGCAAGGCCGACCCTCGGCACCTGTACGCGGCGGGGAGCAACAACTTCCTTGGCTGGATGGGAACCGTGGCAGGCGAGGATTTCTACGTAAGCTGCCGGACGGGCTGGAGCGCGGAGCCATATGGGGCGCACCTGCGGGCGTCGTTCTCATTGGCCGACGCAGAAGAGTTCGGCATATTGAACGGCACCTACCCCAACACGCGAATGACGTTCGCCAAGGCCGCAAGCAACGTGAAAGTGCCCGTGATAGGCCACGAGACGGGACAGTACCAGATATACCCGGACTACGGCGAGATAGAAAAATATAAAGGCGTGACGCGCCCCTTGAACCTGGAGAACTTCCGCAAAGCGCTAAGCCGTACGTTCGAGGGGTGCGACGCGGACAGCCTCGCGAGGGCGTATCGCAAAGCCTCGGGAGCCTTGGCCGCCCTGTGCTACAA
>CAKVCS010000084.1 GCA_934725785.1 uncultured Bacteroidales bacterium
ACGTGACATTTGGCGGCGGAGGCCACAGCCGCGAGATCCTGCGACGCCTCGGCCCCGAGGGCCGCCTGATAGCGTTCGACCAGGACTCTGACGCCATCGGCAACATGCCGGACGACCCTCGCTTCACGCTTGTCCACCACAACTTCCGCTTCCTCGCCGACTTCATTGACTACATGGGGGCTGGCCCTGTGGACGGAGTCCTTGGCGACCTTGGCGTGTCCTCCCACCACTTTGACGACGGCGGCCGCGGCTTCTCATTCAGGCAAGACGGCCCACTCGACATGAGGATGAGCCGCAGCGCCACCCAAACGGCAGCCGACATAGTCAACACATATGAGGCGGAAGCCTTGGCCAGCATACTCGGCTCATGGGGCGAGATTGACAAGCCATTCCGCATAGTGAACGCCATAACGAAGGCAAGGAGCGTGAACCCGCTCGAGACGACGTCCGCCCTGCGCGAGATTGTGGAGGGCGTGACCCCGCGCGCGGAGCAGAACAAGACGCTCACCAAGGTTTTCCAGGCTTTGCGGATAGAGGTGAACCACGAGATGGACGCCCTCGACACGATGCTGCGCGGATGCGCCAAGGTGATACGCCCGGGCGGGCGCATAGCCATGATATCCTACCACAGCCTGGAGGACAGGATGGTGAAGAACATGATAAAGAGCGGCGACCCGCAGAAAGCCCAGGCAGAGCAGGACGCGGTGTTCGGCACGGTGGACGTCCCATTCGGCGGCGGCCCGCGCAAACCGGTCACACCCGCCAACGAGGAGGTGGAGCGCAACCCGCGCTCCCGCTCGGCCAAGCTTCGCTGGGCCGAAAGGCTCGGGAAAGGAGCGGCGAATGGGTAAGGTGTTCAAGCCGGGCTGGCTTCGCAACATAGCGAGCGGCCACGTGGAGATGCCCGATGGGCTCTCCATCAAATTCTTGGTTTTCATTGTGTTGCTCATATTCATCTACATAACGAACAACCACGACTCCGAGCGCCAGGCGAAAATGATATCGGACCTCACGCAGCAAGTGAAAGAGTTGCGCTATGAGCAGATATCCACACAGAGCGACCTGATGAACATGAGCAAACAGAGCGAGGTGCTCCGCCGCGTAAGGTCTGAGAACTTAGGGCTGGAGGAGCTGACCGAGCCACCACGCATAATAAGATAACAGCTTGGCCGAGTCGGCACATGACGCCGCCCCCCGCCAGACAACGACAGGAAATGGCAGACAGACACAGAAGAACGTTCAGGAGCCTTACGGCGCTGCTTGGACTTGTGGGAGTCGTGTGCATTTCCATTCTCGGCAAGGCCTTCTACCTGAAGGTGGTGCGCGGTGAGCACTATAAGCACATATTGGAGACGAACTACTCGCAGAGCGAAGTGAAAGTGCCCGCTGTGCGCGGTGACATCCTTGCCCGCGACGGGCGCAAGCTGGCATGCTCGGTGCCCAACTACCGCGTGACGATGGACCCTTGCGCCGACGGGCTGCCGGACAGCGTGTTCAACCGCGACATAAGCAAGCTCGCCATCCAGCTGGCGCACCTGTTCCGAGACAAAAGCCCGGAGGAGTACCGTGACCGCATAACCCAGGCGCGCCTGCGCGGCAAGAGATACATAGCCCTCGGCAACAGGCGGATAAGCCACCCTGAGCGCAACCGCGTGAGGAGCTTCGCCATATTCTGCCGCGGCAGGAACAAGGGCGGCCTCTTCCTGGAGGAGGGCGACGAGCGCAAGATGCCGTTCGGACTGCTGGCGGCCCGGACCGTGGGCAAGCTCTACGACGACAAAGAGATGGGCGGCATGGTCGGGCTGGAGAACGCCTATAACAAGCTGCTGCGCGGCGAGGACGGCGTGAGCAGCAGGATACGCATGGCGGGCGCGTGGGAGAACATTGAGAAAGTGGCGCCGAAAGACGGCAGAAGCATTGTCACCACAATAGACATCGACATACAAGACGTGGCGGAGAACTCGCTGATGAGCCAGCTCAGAAGCCTCAACGCGGATCACGGCGTGGCGATGCTGATGGAGGTCAAGACGGGCGCCATACGCGCAATCGTGAACCTGCACCGGACGAGCTCTGGCGGCTACGTGGAGGACTTCAACTACGCCATAGGCGAGCTGGTCGAGCCTGGCTCGACGTTCAAGCTCGCCTCGCTCATAGCCTGCCTCGACGACGGCAAAGTGAGCCTCGGGGACACCATAGACACGTATGGCGGCGAGTTCAGGATATACGACCGCGTGATGCGCGACAGCAAAGAGGGGGGGCATGGCAACATAACCATAAAGAAGGCTTTCGAGGTGTCGAGCAACATCGGCATATCGCGCATGGTCATGAAGAGCTATGACGGAGACAAGCAGCGGTTCATTGACCACTTGCGCGACCTTGGGCTGTGCGACAGCCTTGGCATAGACATAAAGGGCGAAAAGCCCACCGACATGAAAGAGCCTGGCGACGAGGGATGGAGCGGGATATCGCTGCCGTGGATGTCCATCGGGTATGAGATACGCCTCACCCCTCTGCAACTCCTGACCTTCTACAACGCCGTGGCGAACAACGGCACTATGATGCGCCCGATGTTCGTGGAATGCGAGCTTGACGGGACGACGCGCGTGAACGCGAGGCGCCCCAACGTCATGCGGAACTCGATAGCCACGACAAAGACAATCCGCGCAGTGCAGGAGGCCCTGAAGGGCGTGGTGGAGAGCGGCACGGCGAGCAACATAAAGAGTACGCCCTACAAGATTGCGGGCAAGACTGGCACAGCCCAGATTGCAAAGGGTAGCCAGGGCTATGGGCACGACGGCGAGCGCAACTATCTCGCCTCGTTCGCCGGCTACTTCCCGGCCGACAACCCACTGTACAGCTGCGTGGTGATGGTGTTCAGCCCTGCCGGGCAGATTTACGGCAACAAGGCAGCCGGTACTGTCGTGAAAGACATAGCCGACCGCGTGTACGCTGCCGAATTTCGCAAGGGAGCCGGCAAGGTGGAGCCCGCGCCGCCCTCGTCGGGCAAAATGCCAATGAGTAAGGGCGGGTGGGCGCCAGACCTGGTCAAAGTCCTGTCGGAGGTCCGAGTGCCATACTCTGTCAACACGTCGACAGACTGGGTTTCGGCCAACGCCAAACCAGACGGCGTGAGCGTCTCGGCGCGCCACTTTGTGAAAGACATGATGCCCAGCGTGTATGGCATGGGCGCGGCCGACGCCGTGAGCCTGCTGGAGAGCATGGGGCTGAGGGTCTCAATAGAGGGTGCCGGGCGAGTGGTGACGCAGAGCATCGCGAAAGACGCCCATTTCAACAAAGGAGACATGGTGAGGTTGACGCTGAGCGACGAGTAGTGGTGAATTAAACTTGACATTAGCTGCCGCGCGCGTAGCATGACCGTTTGAAAAGGCAACAAGGAGGCGCGCGGCATTGACATGAAAAATACTATACAGTCATGAAACTGAAAGAGATTCTTGATGCTGCAAAAGCCGGGCTTGGCGCGATGAACGTGACAGGCCCCACGGGGCAGGAGATAACCAGCGTGACGCTCGACAGCCGCAGAGCCACGGGCGGCTCGATATTCGTGGCCCAGAGGGGTGAGAAAGTGGACGGCCACTCGTACATTGGCAAAGCCATAGAGGCCGGATGCCGCGCGGTAGTGTGCGAGAGGGCCCCCGAGGCGGCTCCAGCCGACTGCGCCATAGTCACCATTGGCGACACGCACGAGGGGCTGGGACACATTGCCGCCGCTTTCTACGGGAAGCCATCGGAGAAGCTGAAGCTGGTGGGCGTGACAGGCACCAACGGAAAGACGACCACGGCCACCCTGCTGTACAGGCTGACCACGGCGCTCGGCCACAAGAGCGGGTTGTTCTCGACCGTGGCCAACTACGTTGGCGACCAAAAGACCACGGCCATGCAGACCACGCCCGACGCGATAACCCTGCAGCGCACAATGCGCGAGATGGTTGACGCCGGGTGCGAATACTGCTTCATGGAGGTGAGCTCGCACAGCGTGGTGCAGAGGCGCATAGCGGCCCTCGACTTCGATGGCGGCATATTCACAAACATCACGCATGACCACCTGGACTTCCACAAGACTTTCGCCAACTACATAACCGCGAAGAAAGGCTTCTTCGACGGGCTGAAGAGAGGCGCGTTCGCCTTGACGAACATCGATGACAAGAACGGCGAGAAGATGCTGCAGAACACGGCGGCCACCAAAAAGAGCTACTCGCTCAGGACTATGGCGGACTACAAGGGCGAGGTCGTGGAGGACAGCATGGACGGCATGCAGATGACGTTCAACGGCACGGAGGCTTTCATGCAGTTCGTAGGCCGCTTCAACGCGTATAACCTGCTGGGCATATATGGCGCGGCGGTTGAGCTGGGCTTCGCCCCGCACGACGTGCTGGTGGCGCTGAGCACCCTGAGGCCTGTGGACGGCCGCTTCCAGACCATGAAGCTGAAGAACGGCGCCACCGCCATAGTGGACTACGCTCACACGCCCGACGCCCTGCTTAACGTGCTCTCGACCCTTAACGAGGTTCGCAAGCCCGGCCAGCAGCTCATCTGCGTCGTCGGGTGCGGCGGCGACCGCGACAAGACCAAACGCCCCGAGATGGCCCAAGAGGCCGTGAAAGGCGCTGACAGGGTGATCTTGACGAGCGACAACCCTCGCAGCGAGAACCCGGCCGACATCCTGAGCGACATGCTGGCGGGGCTTGACGCGACGCAGCGCGAGAAGGTGCTGACCATAGAGGACCGCAGGGAGGCCATACGGACAGCGGCGGCCCTGGCGCAGAAAGGAGACGCAATCCTCGTGGCTGGCAAGGGCCACGAGGACTACCAGGAAGTGAAAGGGGTCAAGCACCACTTCAGCGACAAGGAGGAGCTTGAGAAGCTTTAACTCGCCGCGGCTCAAGGCGAGGGAGAGACAGACAAAGAGATGAAAGGCGGGGCGGGCCGTTGCCTGTGCCCCGCGTCAAGAAACAAGATAAAGACAGGATGTTATACTACTTATTCCACAGCCTGCAAGAGGCTGGAGTGCCAGGGGCCGGTCTGTTCCAGTACATATCGTTCAGATCGGTGATGGCGCTGGTGCTGTCACTCATTTGCGCCACCGTCATAGGCCGGCACGTTATCAGGCTGCTCCAGAAGCAGCAGATAGGAGAGCTTGTG
>CAKVCS010000085.1 GCA_934725785.1 uncultured Bacteroidales bacterium
TTGAGCTCAGCGAATACCCTTCGTTCCTCACGCTCGGCGACTCGGCCTACCACGAAGGCATCGCCGCCAAGGTCTATTTTGAGGATGGCACATCGGCCGATGCCGACACCGCCGACCTCTCTTTCATAGAGCCCGATCTCGGCTCTGTCGGCACCAAGACGGTCACCGTAATCTACAGCAAGACGAGCAAGGGTAATTATTGTGCGCCCATCTACGCCTCTTACAGTCTGCAGATTACCGACTTCAAGGCCATAGCGGTCGAGGTCGCGAAGAGTGTTGAGTACTTCTTCGCTACAGGTGTCGAGTCTGTGCCATTCATATCCAGGAGCGCCAAGGTCTATGGTATCGGCAGCGAGGGCGACTCCACGCTTCTCGACAACGGCCTGGTCCAGTTCTCAAGCGTAAACGCCTCCGGGGAGTTTACTGCGGAGTATCAGGGGCTCAGGACGTCGGGTAAGGTTGGCGTCGCCGCCACGGGGTGCACCCAGATAGGAGCCACCGACTTCTCTTCTGGCTGGTGGACAGTATTCTCCGAAGACGAGCAGGTGAAGAGTGGTGCAACCCTGTCCAAGACCGTGCAGCTCCGCTCGGACAATTTGGAAAACTACCACAGCCTCGTGGTAATCCTCCGTACCGCCGCGGGTGCAGAGTACGCCGTCCTCCGTACCGACAATTTCGGCTGGGGCACTGGTTATAGCGAAGAGACTCGCGAGAGCGACTGGAACTTCGACACTTTCAAGTATAACCTCGATGGCTCCACGTACTCCATCTCAGTCGTCAACAATGGCAGCACTATTGACGTCAAGATGACCATAATAGACGCGACGGGCGACACTCACTTCCAGAACTACGTGGGCGTAGCCACCGCCGGAACAGAGCAGGTCGACGCAGATGACGTCTACGTATCCCTCACTTGCGAGGAGGCCTACTTGCTCATAAAGTAAAAGACTGCCATACCCTGAGTTGTAAGTTTTAATGCGAGCCGCCCGGCCATGCGCCAGGCGGCTCGCTCTTATTGCTCAAGCCGGATATGCGGACGCGTAATCGACCTGCGGCCGTGTTGTATTTAAGGCGTCAAATAAGTACCTTTGGACAGGCATAAAAAAAACGCGAATCTCTGTATGTCGAACTTCATAAACCCTTTCACCGATGCCGGTTTCAAGCGCATATTCGGCTGTGACGTCAACAAGGATTTGCTTATGCACTTCCTTAACCATCTGCTCGTGGGGCGCTATGAAATCACGGATGTCACGTTCCTCAACAAGGAGCGACACCCCGAAGAGGTCGATGGGCGTCTCATCATCTACGACATCTTCTGCAAGACCCAGAGCGGCGAGAGCATAATTGTCGAGATGCAGAACGCCCGCCAGGCTTTCTTCAAGAAAAGGGCAATCTACTATGTATCCCGCGCCATAAGCGAGCAGGGTAGGCCTGGAGACAGCTGGATATACGACGTTAAGGCGGTCATAGGCGTTTTCTTCCTCAACTTCGCCTATAAAGACGATGTCAAGTTCAAGACCGACATAATGCTTATGGACGTGGAGGATAAGACCATCTTTTCCAAGAGCGTCTTCATGTCATTCCTGTGTCTGCCCCTTTTTAACAAGGAGCTTGAGGATTGCGATGATGACTTTGAGCGCTGGACTTATATTCTGAAGAATATGGATAAATTAGACAGGATGCCATCCACTCTGCAAGATGCCGTGTGGAACAAGCTTTTTAGCGTGTGCGATGTCCGTAAACTGTCAAAATCCGAGTATGCGGCCTACGAGCATAGCCTCAAGGCCTACCGCGACATAAGGTCTAATGAGATTTATTGGCAGCAGCAAAATGAGATAGGCCGTGCCGAGGGGCGTGAGCTCGGCCTTGCCGAGGGTCGCGCCGAGGGTCGTGCCGAGGGTCGCGCCGAGGGTCGCGCCGAGGGTCGCGCCGAGGGAGACGTATCCAGGGCGAGGATTATGGCAAAATCGATGAGAGAGCTCGGCATACCGGTGGAATCTATTGTTGAATGTTCCGGACTTTCCCAAGAGGAGGTGGAGTCCTTATGACGGCTTGCCATTGCTGATGACTCACCACGATATTGTCCTGCCTTGCGTGAATGTGAGGCGGGATTTTTTTATTGACGGCTGCTTGTCCACGTTTGCGCCATTATTGTCCACCATTGGTGGCGGATATGAACGTATATTTGCCAACGTTAACGTAAATACTCTCAATAATCGTAAAATTGATTATGAAGGACAAGATAGCGTACACCGCTTTTGCGGCGGTGGTGGCATTCGGGTTCGCGGCCTGTTCCGATGAAGACCCGAAGCCGACGAACGGTGATGACGCCGGAGGTGGTCAAGAGGCCGCTTTCCACATCCCGACATATGCCGATGACTATAGCTCGATATCGGGATGGGAGAATCACCTGCAGTGGAACCTGGCAAACGTCCACGACCCATCCGTGGTCTATTGGACTGACGGCTATTATTATATGTGGGGGACTGACGCGTCCTACGGTAACGCTCACGAGGGTCATGGACACTTTCAGGGCAAACGCTCGCGAAACCTCGTCGACTGGGAGTACGTCCCCGGCATATTCTACGATCAGACCCGCCCGGACTGGATTCTCAAAAAGGTGAACGAGATCCTTGCGGCGGCAGGTCAGCCCTCCACGACCAAGGATGAGATCCAGCTGAGCTACTGGGCCCCTGTAGTCCGCAAGATTACTGTCGACGGGCAGACCAAGATACGAATGTACTACAGCATGCCTGTCGATAAGCCTGCTTTGAGTGGCAATCAGGGCATCCCGGCGCTTATCGGCATGTGCGAGACGACGGACCCGAACAACGGGGTGTGGGAGGACAAGGGCTTCGTGACCTGCTCGTCTTCCGACAAGGAGTTTACGGCGGCCAGTCTGGCAGAGAGCCAGTGGGGCGGGTTCTATTATTACAATGGCATAGACCCCACATACATTGTAACTCCCGCAGGCGAGCATTGGCTCATCCACGGCTCTTGGCACAGCGGCTTCGCCGCTCTGCAGGTTGATCCGTCATCTGGCAAGCCTATCAAGGATACTTCCGGCACCCCGTGGTGTGGCTCATCCGACAATTTGCAAAAGCTTTTCGGTCAGAATATAAGCTCTCGCAACTCCGAAAGCCGTTGGCAGGCCAGCGAGGGCCCCGAGGTCATCTACAAAGACGGCTATTACTACCTCTTCATGGCCTATGACGAGCTTGCGGTGGCGTATAACACGCGAGTAGTGCGTTCGCAGAGCATAACAGGCCCATATTATGACATAACCGGGCGCAACAACACCAACGGCCGCGGAGATTGCTACCCGATCGTGACGCACCCCTACAAGTTCAAGAAACACACAGGCTGGGTCGGCATCAGCCATTGCGCCATATTCCCAAAGAAAGGCGACGACAGCTCCTCCGAGTGGTTCTACATGAGCCAAGGCCGTCTGCCAGTCAATGTAAACGGCAATACGAGCTCCAACGCCATTATGATGGGCCATGTCCGCCGACTCGTGTGGGCGCCCGCCTCTTCCACGGCTCTTGATGACCGGTGGCCTATAGCTCTGCCAGAGCGATATGCTGCCGTGCCGGACTATGGTGCCTTCACGGCCGACAGCCTCGTGGGCAAGTGGGAGCACATCAACCTCGAGTACCAGTATCAAGTGCAGGACGAGAGCTCATACATAAACTTGAACGCCGACGGCACGGTCACCGATGAGAGCGGCGCGGCCGCCCTTGGTGGCAAGTGGAGCTACGATGCGTCTCGCAAGCTCATCATTATTGGCAAATCGGCTCTCTGCGTCGAGCGTGAGGTCGATTGGGAGGCGTCGCCCCGCCGCGTCACCAAGGTCTACGCCGGCATAGGTCAGGATGGCAAGACCACATGGTGGGGCAAGAAGGTCGAGTAGGTGGCCTTTGATTGATTAGTCCATTATTCCGGTTCTGTGCCGCCGTGCGACGTGTTTCCTGTCGCGCGGCGGCTTTTTGCGTGGCGCGGAAGCCGTCGCCCTTATGCTTTTTTACGTATATTTGAGATGTCGGGGCGGGCTGAATCCCGTTCCCCTCACAGTCTTTTGCATTTCCCTTTTATGAAGAAACTTCCACGCGTCGCCCTCATATACGATTTTGACGGCACGCTCTCGCCTGGCAATATGCAGGAGTTCGGGTATATGAAGGCCATTGGCGCGGACAAAGATGCTTTTTGGGCGGAGAATAATCGCCTCACGCAAGATAATGACGCCAGCGGCATATTGTGCTACATGCTTCTCATGCTCCGCGAGGCCAAGGCCAACGGGGTACGTCTGTCGAGGGACAGGTTCCGCGAGTTTGGCGCCGACGTTAAGCTCTACGAGGGGGTGAGAGACTGGTTTGAGAACATAAGGAGGTACGGGCAGGACTTTGGGCTTGACATACGCCACTTCATAAACTCGTCCGGCCTCAAGGAGATGATTGAGGGAACTCCCATAGCGCAGCGGTTCGACGCCATATACGCCTCCTCGTTCCTCTACGACTGCCAGACGGGCGAGCCGGAGTGGCCGGCAGTGGCGGTCGACTACACCACAAAGACGCAGTTCATATTCAAAATCAACAAGGGCATACGCGAGGTTAGCGACACGCGGAAAATCAACCAGTACCTTGCCTACGAGGACAGGCCTGTGCCTTTCTCGCACATGATTTATTACGGGGACGGGACGACCGACATCCCGAGCATGAAAGTGGTGAAAGACCACGGTGGCCACTCCATTGCCGTCTATAAGCCCGGAGACGACCTCGCCAAGCAGACGGCCGTAAGCCTCATAAACGAGAACCGTGTCAACTTCGCATGCCCGGCGAACTACCGCGAGGGCAAAATGCTCGATAAGCTCACGCGGCGCATATTGGACAAGATTGCCGCCGACAACGAGTTTGAAAGGCTTGAGAGGATAAACCGCAGGAGGTATTCTTAGCCTCGGCGCGCCTTAGGCCTTGCGGTGGATTCTGCTCGCGGCGGCCGTAAGCCTACAGTCGGCGAGTTCGCTTAATTAAAAGAAAAAAGTCCCGCGGAACGAATTCCGCAGGACTGGCAACTCAGAGTCGGGGTGACTGGATTCGAACCAGCGACAACACGCCCCCCAGACGTGTACTCTAACCGGGCTGAGCTACACCCCGA
>CAKVCS010000086.1 GCA_934725785.1 uncultured Bacteroidales bacterium
CAGATACCCTACGTGCCGCGCCACAGCGGTACGGCCTCGCTTGTGGCCTCATGGCGCTCATGGGGGCTCGACTACTCGTTCATCTACACGGGCGAGAGGTGGAGCCAGCAGGAGAACATAATATACAACTACGTCATGCCATGGTACACGCACGATGTGTCGCTCCTCCGCGACGTCCAACTGCCCCGCGACGCCGTCCTCAGGGTGCAGCTCGAGGTCAATAACCTGCTTGACCAGGATTATGACGTCATTGCCAACTACCCAATGCCGGGGCGCAATGCGCGTCTCACTGTTAAATATTCCTTGTGATGGAGATAAAGAAAGCCGCCCGCCTGGCTCGCCTCGCGCTGTGCCTGTCTTTGTTGACTAACGCCTGCCGCGATGTAGACTATGTCATCCCGCCCACCGATGAGGATACGGGCGACGACTCGGGCGTGTCGGGCGGCGTGTCGGGCTTCTATTTGCTCAATGAGGGCAACATGGGCAGCAACAAGGCGAGCCTCGATTTTTTCGACTTTTCCACAGGGGTCTACACGCGGAACATCTACCCGGACCGTAACCCGTCAACGGTCAAGGAGCTTGGCGACGTTGGCAACGACATCCAGATCTATGGCTCGCGGCTCTACGTCGTCGTCAACTGCTCCAACAAGGTCGAGGTGCTCAACGCGGCGACGGGGGTCCGCATTGGGCAGGTTGACATCCCAAACTGCCGCTACGTGCGCTTCGCCGGCGGAAAGGCATACGTCTCCAGCTATGTCGGCCCGGTCTCGCTCGACAAGGGGCAGGCCACGCGCGGGGCCGTGTATGAGGTCGACACGGCCTCGCTCGCCGTCACGCGCCTGTGCCAGGTCGGCTATCAGCCCGACGAGCTTGAGGTCATGGAAGACGGCTGCATATACGTGGCCAACTCGGGGGGCTACATGGCTCCGGACTATGAGGACGAGCTGTCGGTCATTGACCGCGAGTCCATGACCGAGGTCCGACGGATTAAGGTGGGAGTCAACCTCCACAGGGTCAGGAAAGATACCAGCGGCCGCCTCTGGGTGTCGAGCCGCGGAGACTATGACGCCGTGCCGTCCAACCTCTTCTTGCTCGGCACGAGCGAGTCCGACCCCACTGTCCACGTGCTTGACACTCTCGGGGTCCCTTGCTCCGAGATGGCCATTCGGGGCGACTCGCTCTTTTTCATTGCCTCGGAGTGGAGCAACTACGAGCAGAGGAACACTGTCTCCTACGGAATCATAAACACGCGCACTCGCAAGCTCGTAACGAGCCATTTCATAACCGATGGCACCGAGGGCGACATAACTATGCCCTACGGCCTGGCCCTGCACCCGTCTTCGGGCGACATATACGTAACCGACGCCAAGAACTACGTCTCGAGCGGCACGCTCCTTTGCTACAGCCGCGAAGGCAGGCTCAAATGGACAGCCAAGACGGGCGACATTCCGGCTCACATAGCGTTTCTCGGGGTCAAACCATCGGGTTCGGGTGGCGGAGGCGCCGCAGCCGGCGACGATGATAACGGGGGCGGGACGGCCGACGATGGCAAGCTCGAGGCCCTCTACGACCACGTCTGCCGTGTGCCGCGGCTCAAGAAGCTTTTCCTTGAGGCCGACCTCGCCGCCTACTCCTACAGGTGGACAGCGCGCACCGGCGGGGGAGGGGAGAGGCTGCTGTCCACGACTCGCCAGTGCATGCTGATTCCCGAGAATGTGGGCGATACGATAATTGTCGACGTGCGCGCAGCCATGCCCGACGGCGACTTCATCACGGAGTCCTACGCCGTGGTCGTCTTGCGCGAGGCGAGGGCCTACAGCCCATATACAGCCATAGGCTACGAATATCGCCCGGCCCCGGGACAGTTTGTCAACACGATGCCCCCATATTCAGATGGCGACGACGAGCAGTCCATGGCGCGCAAGGCTGGCCAGTGCCTCGCCAACGACGAGATGGTGAGCCTCGGCGCCTATGGCGGCTACGTCACTTTCGGTTTCGACCACACTGTGGTCAATCACAGCGGCGAGGCCGATTTTCACATCAACGGGAACGCGTTCTACTCCGATGTGGCCACATTCGACTCGCGGATGGGGGGCAGCTGCGAGCCCGGCATTGTCATGGTCTCGCTCGACGTGAACGGCAACGGACTGCCCGACGACCCTTGGTACGAGCTCGCCGGCAGCGCTTACGCCTATCCCGACAGCTGCCGACACGGCTACCAGGTCACCTACTTCAGGCCAGAGGACGACCATACGGCCGTTCCCGACCCTGCGGACAACTCCGTCACCGATGCCGAGTACGTCATGTGGGTCGACAATGCCGGCCAAGAGGGCTTCGTGCCAAAGAATGTCTTCCACAAGCAAGACTATTACCCCATGTGGGTGCCTGAGGACGAGATGACTTTCCGCGGCTCCGTGCTCGCCCCCAATGCCGTGGAGATGAGCGGCGAAAAGAGATACTTCGTGCTCTACGCCTATTGGTGGGGCTATGTGGACAACCATGCTAACGCCAATGCGGCTCTGACAAGCTTCGACATAGGATGGGCGGTCGACGAGTCCGGCACTCCCGTGTCGCTGCCGGGCGTCGACTTCATACGCGTTTACACAGGCGTCAACCAGGCCTGCGGATGGCTCGGGGAGACCAGCACTGAGGTGGGGCGGGCCACGGACTTGTGGTTGTAGCCCCATATGACTGATGAAGCTCTTTAACTATTTTAAAATCAATACCTTCTATTTGAAACATGACGAAACATCTACTTCTTTCTGTGCTACTCCTCGTCTTCGCCCGTCTATGGGCGATTGCCGATGATAAGCCTGCCCGGTTCAGCGATGGCTTTTTCATAGTCAACGAGGACTGGTATGGACACAGCAACAGCACAATCAACTGGTTCGGCAACGATGGCTCCATCACGACGCGCATCGTACAGACGGTAAACGGCTCCGACCACCAACTCGGATGCACTGCGCCCGTCGGCAAGATATGGAATGGGCGCATGTATATTACCAGCAAGCAGGAGAAGGACCCGGGTGCCAATGTGACGGGCGCGCGGCTCACCGTATGCGACGCGGCGTCCATGAAAGTCATCAAGCGGTGGGAGAAGTTCCCCGATGGCGGCGACGGGCGCGACGTCTGCGGCGTTTCGGCCGATAAGGTGTATGTCGGCTCAACAAGCGGAGTCTACATCTTGAACACCAGCACGATGGAGCTCTCCGGCAAGGTCCGTGGAATAGGGGTCGGAGGCCTCTATGACGGCCAGGTAGGGACCATCCTCGCCGTCGGCGGCAAGGTATATGCCGTAAGTCAGAGGGACGGGCTTTATGTAATTGACCCGTCGACGGACTCTGTCATCGACACGATTGCCGCACCTGCCGACGTGTACGAGGCGGGCGACGGCGACGGCTCGCTATCCTTCGGGGCGGCGGTCTACAAGTCGGGCTGCCTGTGGCTCAGCGTGGCGGATGTCAGCGGCTCTGGTCAGGCGAAGGATGTCATAGTGAAGTATGACCTCAGCAACGGCTCTATGAAGACGATTCCGATGACCGCCGGCTGCTATGGCCCCGCCAACTCGTGGTACGCCTGGACGCCCGATGGCCTGTGCGCCAGCGAGAAGGAGGACTGCCTCTTCTGGAACGGCGGAAACGGGTCCTGGTTCGCCAAGCAGACTATATACAGGTTCGACATCAAGACGGGCGAGACGAAGCTCATTGTCGACCTTCAGGACTCTAATGACAACCTCTATGGCGCATGCCTCAGGTGCAACCCCCAGACGGGGGACATACTGCTTGGCCTGAGCATGGGGCAGCCCTACGGCAATGATTACGAGTTCCGAGTATACACCTCTTCGGGCGACCTGCGATACACATATCGTCTCAACGATGGCAACTACTGGTTCCCTTCCGTCCCTGTCTTCCCTCAAGTTGAGCGCAAGCTCGTGGCCGACACCATTGCCGAGGCCATCGTCCCCCTCTCAGCCTACAAGGACGTGGACATAACCCATGCGGCTCACGACAACTTCCTTATTCACGCTCTCATGAAAAAGGAGATTGTCAGCGTCGACGACGATGAGGTGGCCTCGGCTGAGCTCACCGAAGCCAACACGCTCCGAGTCCGTGGCAAAAAGCAAGGCAGGACCAATGTCAACATGAACGTCATAACCGATGTGGACACGATAATGACTTCAGTGCCTGTCAACGTCATATTCCAATATCTGTTGCAGGCAAAGTCCGACATTGCCAATGCCATGACTTTCGACGGCGTTGGCTACTACCAGCCGGGTCAGACTGCGACTCTCGAGGCCAAGCCAGCGTATGGTTACGAGTTCTCCCGTTGGTCCGACGGAGTGATTGAGGCCAAGCGTGAAGTCCTGATGGAGAGTGACTCCACCCTTACGGCCGAGGCCAAGAGGCGTAAGTTCGCCCTTACCGTCAAGGCTGGCGCGGGAGGCGCCGTCTCGTCAGCGGGGGTGCAGGATGTCGCCTATCTCGACACAATTAAGCTTTCTGCAGAACCCGATGAGCATTACGTCTTCACCCGTTGGAGCGACGGGGTCAAGACAGCAGACCGCGGTTTCATCGTAACGAAAGATCAGACCATCACTGCGTACTTCGAGGGTAAGCCAGATTCTGTCAAGCTGACAGTCTTCCCTGCCCAAGCCGGCACAGTCTCTGGCAGTAAGACCGTCAAATATGGCTCGCGGACTTATGTGAGCGCCAAGGCCGCTAAGGGATACGTATTCTCCCATTGGTCCGATGGCGAGACCAAAGCCGGTCGCTATGTCGAGGGCAACGGCGAGATGATAGAGCTAACCGCCCTTTTCGAGGTCCAGCAGTATGAGCTCACTGTCACCGCCTCGCCTGCTGTGGGTGGCACAGTCACCGGCTCGGGCGCCTATGCGTATGGCACGGAGGCAACGCTTACCGCCACGGCTGCCGAGGGCTACGTCTTCACCGGCTGGTCGGATGGCGAGGAGAGCGCGGAGCGCGTTGTTACCGTCACATCCGCCCTGTCCTTCACAGCCCTCTTCGAGGTCCAGCAGTATGAGCTCACTGTCACCGCCTCGCCCGCTGATGGTGGCACAGTCACCGGCTCGGGCGCCTATGCGTATGGCACGGAGGCAACGCTTACCGCCACGGCTGCCGAGGGCTA
>CAKVCS010000087.1 GCA_934725785.1 uncultured Bacteroidales bacterium
TCGCCGGTGGCGGCCTCTACCGTGATTCCAACAACGACACAAGCCTCGCCGGCACGCCCTATCAGTACGATGAGAAGAACTACAAGGGCGAGAACCTCATAGTCTCTTTCTTCGGGCGCGCCAACTACAGCCTCCTCGACCGTTACATGCTCACGGCCACCCTCCGTTACGACGGCTCCAGCCGCTTCAAGGATCACTGGGCTCTATTCCCGTCGTTCGCCCTCGGCTGGAGGGTTAAGCAGGAGGCTTTCCTGGCCGACGTCGAGTGGGTCAACGATGCTAAGGTGCGTCTCGGCTATGGCCAGACGGGTCAGCAGGAGGGCATTGGCGACTATGGCTACCTGCCTACCTACACCAACAACACAGGCACCAACAACTTCTATCCCATCATCGGCGACGGCTCCATGGTCCGCCCCGACGCCTACAATCCCGACATCACTTGGGAGACGACCGAGACCTATAATGTCGGCCTCGACCTCAACCTCCTCCGCGACCGCGTCACTTTCAGCGGAGACTACTATTTCCGCAAGACCACCGACCTGCTCAACACGGTCTATGTTGCGGCCGGCTCCAACTTCCGCAACCAGGTCACTGGCAACATAGGCTCGCTCGAGAACAAGGGCGTCGAGCTCGCCCTCACCGTCCGCCCCATCCAGACTGAGGACTGGCACTGGGAGCTGACAGCCAACGCGGCCTACAACAAGAATGAGATCACCGAGCTCATCGGCGAGGAGGGTTATAAGGTCGAGGTCGGAGGCATCTCCTCCGGCACGGGCAACAACTGTCAGGCTCACACCGTCGGCCACGCCGCCAGCAGCTTCTACGTCTACCAGCAGGTCTATGGTCAGGACGGGCAGCCTCTCGAGGGCGTGTTCGTCGACCGCAACGCCGATGGCGTCATCAACGACGCCGACCGTTACTATTACAAGAGCCCGGCGGCCCCGTGGACGTTCGGCCTTGCCAGCCGCCTCCAGTGGCGCAACGTCGACTTCAGCTTCTCGCTCCGCGCCAACGTTGGCAACTATGTGTTCAACGATTTCGAGGCCGGGTCGAGCAACATCTCAAAGGCTGGAGTCTACACCAACGACTATCTGGCCAATCGCCCAAAGAACGTTCTTGGCAAAGCTTGGCAGTCTTGGGATTGCGTCCTCTCCGACTACTTCGTGCAGAATGCGTCTTTCCTAAAGTGTGACAACATCACCCTCGGCTACAGCTTCTCCGACCTCTTTGGCTCCAAGCTGTCGGGCCGCGTCTATGCCACGGCGTCAAACGTCTTCACCATCACGAACTATAAGGGCATCGACCCCGAGGTCGATGGTGGCATCGACAACAATATCTACCCGCGTCCGTTCTCAGGTCTCGTAGGCCTGACGCTCAATTTCTAATTTGCACGTTAACTCATTAATA
Source organism: uncultured Bacteroidales bacterium (assembly GCA_934725785.1). Classification (GTDB taxonomy): domain Bacteria; phylum Bacteroidota; class Bacteroidia; order Bacteroidales; family Marinilabiliaceae; genus W3P20-009. Next base: position 1,408 of record CAKVCS010000087.1, read on the forward strand.
AGCAAACACGATGAAATCTATATATCCTCTTGCGGCGGCGGCTCTGATCTTCTCCGCGACTTCGTGTGTCGACGACCTTGACGTCACCAACATCGACCCTAACGTTGTCACCGAACCTACCGCCGCGGCGGTTTTCACCAAGTGCTACGCCGCAATGGCGCTGGCGGGCAACAGCGGACCCGACGGAGACTGTGATGTCGACGGCCTCGACGGTGGCACGACGGGCTACGTCCGCCAGCTCATCAACTCGCAGTGCCTGCCTACCGACGAGATGATTTGCTGCTGGGGAGACCCTGGCATACCAGCCTATAACTACGACCAGTGGGGAGCCGACCACCCGATGCTTAAGGGTTTCTATTACCGTCTCTACTTCGGCGTCACCATGTGCAACTCCTATCTTGAGACTTGTGGCGGCAACGCCTCTATGGATGCCGAGGTGCGCTTCCTCCGCGCGCTCCACTACTATTACCTGATGGACGGATGGGGCAACGTCCCGTTCAAGGTCTCTGTCTCCAACGAGAAGGCGCCGCAGTACACCCGTAAGCAGATTTTCGACTTTGTTGAGAGCGAGCTGCTTGAGTGTGAGCAGGATATGAGCGAGCCAAAGGCCAAGAAGAGCTCCGATGAGGGCTATGGACGCGCCGACAAGGCCGCCGCGTGGCTGCTCCTCGCCCGCCTCTATCTCAATGCCGAGACCTTTACTGGCGAGAATCGCTTTGCCGATGCCGAGACTTACGCTAAGAAGGTGATGGACTCCGACTACGCCCTCGCCACCAGTGCCATCGGCGAGTTCTCCGCCTACGAGACCCTCTTCATGGGCGACAATGGCGAGACCGACGCCGCCTACGAGTTCATTCTCCCCCTGCTCCAGGATGGCGCTACGACGGCCTCCTACGGAACGTCGCTCTTCGCCGTCGCCGCCACATGGAAGGACGACATGTACAAGGTCCCGGGCAAGACGAGCTCGGGCTCTTCCGAGGCTTGGAGCGGCAACCGCGCGCGCCGCGATCTCATTGAGAAGTTTGTCGACGCCTCAAAGATCGTCTCCGATACCGACGCGCAGGAGATGGTAAGAGTGGCTGGTGATGACCGCGCCCTCTTCTGGAGCAAGGATCGCACGCTCGACATTGAGGCCAACGACGACTTCAAGAAGGGCTACTCGACAACCAAGTTCTCCAACTATTACGCCACTGGTGGCAATGCCCACGACACCAAGTTCATGGATACCGACTGGCCTCTTATGCGCAAAGCCGAGGCTTACCTCATCTACGCCGAGGCCTCTGCGCGCCTCAACGGCGGTCTCGCTTCGGCCGACGGCCTCTCTGCCATCAATGCTCTTCGCGGCCGTGCTCACGCAAGCATGCTTGCAAGCGCCAACCTTGACGTCATTTGCGACGAGTGGGCGCGCGAGTTCTACTTCGAGGGCTATCGCCGCTCCACGCTTGTACGCTTTGACAAGTTCGGTGGCAACACCGGCTACACCTGGCAGTGGAAGGGCGGCTCGTTCGCCGGTCAGAACTTCAGCAAGGACTACAACATCTTTGCCATCCCGGCTACCGACCTCAACGCCAACCCCAACCTCGTTCAAAACCCTGGTTTCTAAATTTATTGGTTCGTCCCGTGCGTCATGGCTGCCTTCGTGCCGCCATGACGGCGGCGGAACCGACACAATTCAAGTCTGTTAGGTATGAAAGCTCTTACATATTCCGCCATCGCTCTTGCCGCTGCGGCTCTTGCCGTCGCCTGCGATGACGATCGTGATGACAATCCCGTAATCACCCCGGCGTCCGAGTTCGTCCTCAACACTCCGACCTACGTCAACCAGCTCGTAGACCTCGGCCAGACCGACAGCCTCGCCATCTCGTGGAGCCAGCCGAACTGGGGCTTCCCTGTTGTCGTGAACTATAACGTCCAGGTGTCCAAGACGGGCGAGTTCACCACGTCTTATGACGACCAGATAGCCGATGAGTCTGGCGAGACCAAGGCTGATTTCTATCAGTTCGACCTCACAAACCGGTGCGCCGTCAATGTCGGTGGCCGCGACGTCAGCCGGGCCATAGCCGCGCTCAGCTCTTGGGAGGGCGAGGAGGATGTCCCCGCCGAGCAGGACGTCTACGTCCGCGTCAAGGCCATCCCGTCTGGCAAGAAAACGCTATCCGACCTTCTCACGTACTCCAACGTGGTTAAGCTCTCTACGCGTCCGTTCTACGTCGCTCTCACCGATGCCGACCCGCAGATGTGGTATCTCGTTGGCGCATGCATTGGCGACGGCAAGTGGACGAACACGGCGGATGCTCTTGGAACTTCAACGTTCCCGATGTCGATAATCTCTGGTGCGAAGTATGACAGCAACACCGGCCGCGGCACTCTCGTCTTCAACGGCTATCTGACAGTCCAAGGATTTAAGATTTTGAAAACGCTCGGCTCTTGGGATGCCCAATGGGGCATGACGAAGGGTGTCTTCCAGTTCCACGAGGGCGGCTCGGGAAATATAGTTGTCGATGCCGACGGCTATTACACCATCACCCTCAACACTGCCAGCGCGACTTGCGATTCGGACGAGGGCGCGGACGCGGCCGATGGCGACATCTCTATCATCCCGATGGCGACAACTCCTAAGGTCTTCGAGTCAATGTCCATATGTGGCGAATTCAATGGATGGGATGACACGAACGCGATGACCCCCTTCAGCACCGCAGATTGCATGAAGGGTCACAATCACCTGTGGTCATACTCGCTCGACGTGCCTGCGGGCGGAACTACTCTCAAGTTCACGACTCCGGGCTGGGGAGACAATTGGGGAGGCTCTGAGTTCCCCTATGGCGTGGGTGTCAGCGGTGGCGGCAACATCTCGGTCCCTGTGGGTTCGTGGATTGTCACTTTCAACGATGTTGACGGCTCATACGCTTTCACGGCAAAATAAAGTCGGCGAGGTAATTAATTAAAGCAAAAAGGTTGGGAGGCCGCCAATTCCGGCGGCGCTCTGGCCTCAAGACGAGGCGGCCTCCCTTTCTGTTTTACACTAATAACAAGCATTCCCAATATGAAAGCCATATATTCTTCGCTCGCTCTTGCGGCTCTCGTTTTCGCTGCTTGCGATGACGACAGCTTCAATGACTGGTCTCAGCCGCAGGGAAACCCGGACACCACCGAAGACCAGAGGGTAGCGGTGTCGTTCACGGCGCAGGCTGCCGAGGCCGTCAACTTCGCCAGTCTTGACGAGGCGGTCGACACCCTCGTCACGGTGTTCACTCCCACTATAGACACCAAGGCCGCCGAGGCCGACACTGTCACCTACAGCATCACCCTTGGTAATTCCGATGAGGAACTCACCGCGACCGCGGCAGGGCAGATTTACACGGCCGACCTCCGTGCCGCCATCGAACGCGACTTCGGCAAGGCTCCCGAGGCAAGGACGGTCGCAGCAACCGTCATCGCCTACACAAGGTTCGGCACTGTGGTCTCCCGCGAGACTTCCGACATCAACATCGTGGCTACGCTCTCCGCACCTGTCATTGAGAGCGAGTATTACTATTACGGCACGGCTCAAGGCTGGACGGCGGGCGACAAGAGCCTCAAGTTCTCGAGGGCGGATGAGTCCGTCAGCCTCTACGATGACCCCATCTTCACGCTAACCATCACCGCCTCTGTCGACCCTGAGACGGGC
>CAKVCS010000088.1 GCA_934725785.1 uncultured Bacteroidales bacterium
ATGAATATCGGCACCGTGACCCCAATCACCATGAGCATGATCGCGCAAAGGGCGGTGAGCCCGTTATATGCCAAGACGTAAAGCCAGTGCATGAACTGCTGCTCATCGACCGTCTGGAGGCACTTGACGATGGCCTGCACAGTGCGGTAGGCGTACATGCCCGGAATCATCGGCAGGAGGGACGGGAAAGAGAACGTCTCGGCCGGGCAGCGGACTATGCGCGCCGCGGGGATTGAGAGGAAACCGATGGAGAGCGCGGCGATGAGGCACGCCATGCTGATGGGCATGCCGCCAAGGTTCATGAGGCAATAGCGTATGCTGTGACCCACCGCGGCAAGGACAGCCACGGCCGGATAGGCCATGCGGGGCGGATTGCTGATGCTCATGAAGCCAATCCCCGCCAGCGCGGCGAACGCCCCATCGAGCAATATATCGACTGCTAACATGATATGCGAAAAAACGGGTGTAACATTCCTACAACAGACCTATGCGCATGACGAGAAGCCCCAATATGAACCCCGCCGAGAGGCAGACCGTCAGCACCGAGGCGTTGGTCAGGCGGCTGAGGAAACACAGGTTGTGGCCGTAGATGAGGTCTGAGATAGAATTGATGAACGGGATGCCAGGCACGAGATACAGCACACTGGTGCCGAGAGCCACCTCGGGCGTGTGGCCGAGCTGGAAGACGTAGCAGGCGCACCCTATCACGGTGGCGCAGAACGCCGACAGGACGAAGACCGCCCTCGTGTCCATTCCGAGCCTGAGGAGGCATATCTTGGCGCAATAGCCGACGGCCGTCGCTATGAAGACGACGAGCAGCGCCCAAGGGTCCCCACCGAACAGATAGCAGAACGACATGTTGGCAAGGCTGGTCAGCACGAGGACCTTCCACACGTTGCCGTGGGGCTTGCTTACGATGTCATCGAATATGGAGCGAGCCTCGGCCACGGACAGATTCTGGTCTATGACCTGCCAGCTCATCCTGCTGAGCGACGAGTTCCTCAAGAAGCTTATGGGGCGATGGCGCGACCGGCCCACGACACTGTAGGTGTGGCGGGTCGACTGGTCGGTGACCGTCATTATGATATGCTTGCTAAAGATGGCGATGTCGGCCCACGCCCCAAAGTGTCCGGCCATGCGCTCCACGTTAGCCTCGACCCTGGCCGACGTGGCCCCAACGGCGAGGAGCTCGGATGAGTAGTCAGAAAGAAACAGCGCCAGCTCCTTGAGCCTCGCGTGAGTCTCGGCCACCTGCTCCGCCGTCTCGACGGCGGGCGCCGCTATGCCCTGCTCCACCACGGCTTAGGCTTTGCGGTTGCGTCGCTCGGAGGCCATCGTCATGGCGTAAAGTAGCGCGACACCAAGAACCACGCCGAGAATCATCATAGTGTCGAAGCTGTCAGAGGTGGCCGCAGCCGCCGTTATTTCCAGAAGAGATGCGTTAATCATCGGAAGTCTGTTGTTTTTTTGATTACCGGCCGCAAAATTAGGACCAAGCCTCACAATGGGGAAACGCTGGTAATTGTTTCTTTCGATTATGGCTATTTGTGTTAGGCAATAAACAAAGTGGCGACGCTCCCGCCATTTATAAACAACATTTACAATAGCGAATTATGAGTCAAAGAACGTGAAAAAGACTGAGCGGGAGATGCTCGGCACACACATCCCGCCGGCGGCGCAAACCGCGCCTCAGCCATCACAAAGCAGCTGAGCATAAACAGCTTGCGCCATTTCTCGCAGACTTTACCCGAAGGCTCTCAAGCAGCGAGGAGATAGGTGACGCACCTAAATCCGCGTTCGCTTTACGCAATGGTTATTATTAGCGAACGTGAAGGCAAATCTTTTTTTTTTGCGGGCCACATGGGGACACGATGGCGTCGGGCGCAGCCCATTGAGCCGTAGCTCCCTTAACGTGCATGGCGCTCGGACACTGGCAATGGCTCACGGCAATAGCTGCGCTCAGGCGCTCAAAGACCCGCGAGGCGATGTTGGCGTTCGGCATACGCAAAAACCGACTTGCCCCGGCATTCTGCGCTGACGCAGACTGCCGGGGCAAGCCGTAGCCCGTAGGAGAGTCGAACTCCTCTTTAGAGAATGAAAATCTCTCGTCCTAACCGATAGACGAACGGGCCATGATATATGTCGGGCGTGGCGCTCTTCGCAATCATCGGCCCTGTTTTCTTCCCACTACTTAAGATTCCGACGCGGGGGAAGGCTCGCAGCCGTGCGAATTAAGCCTGCGCGAGCTTGTTGACGTGCTTGGCGAGCTTGCTCTTGAGGTTGGCAGCCTTGTTCTTGTGGATGATGTGAACCTTGGCGAGCTTGTCGAGGAGCGAGGAGACCTTGGGGAGCATAGCGGCAGCCTCGTTCTTGTCGGTTGCGAGGCGGAGTGCCTTGACGGCGTTGCGGGTGGTCTTAGCGTAGTAACGATTGTGCTCGCGACGAGCAGCAATCTGGCGAGTCCTCTTGATTGCAGACTGATGGTTTGCCATTGCTTTGTTTTTTGATATTTAAATGATATGTTTTCTGAATTTCATGGCGGAGATGAAACCCGCCACCCGGTCGTCAGCCCCGGGAGCCGGCGAGACCTGCGGGGTGAGCCCTCGGCATCGCCTGATTTGTAGCCCGTAGGAGAGTCGAACTCCTCTTTAGAGAATGAAAATCTCTCGTCCTAACCGATAGACGAACGGGCCGCCCTGTGCATTTTAGCGGTGCAAAGTTAATGCAATAGTAGCAAAAACACAAGCGTTTGGCCTCCTCAAAATCAACTTTGAGGAGGTCCGGAGCCGCCCCTCCCGCACCGGCGGAAGTGGCGGCTCACCACTCCGCTGTACTCGCCAGCCATCATATCCGGGCGCGCGGAGTCGTCACAGGCATGCGCGGAGAGCCTTGAAGGCGGAGCCGAGACGTGCTGCCATGTCGGCCGACGTCATGGCCTCGGGGGAGAGCTCCTCGGCCGCCAGGTCTCCGGCCGCTGCATGCAGGGCGACACCGAGCACCGCGGCGTCCTGCGCCGTATAGCCTTGCGCCAGTAGGCTAAGGATAACGCCCGTCAGGACGTCGCCCGAGCCGGCCGAGGCCATGCCGCTGTTGCCCGTGGTGTTGAACACCCTGCGCCCGTCGGGCATGGCCGTCATGGAGAACGCCCCCTTGAGGACCACAGTGCAATGATGCCGCAGGGCGAACATGCACGCGGCCTCTATGCGCTCAACGGTCAGCGAATGAGGCTCAGTGAGCCTGTCGAGCTCCACCGGGTGAGGCGTCAGGACGACGTCGGGCGGCAGCTCGAACCCCTCGTCGAGCAGCGGCCGGAGGGCGAAAAGCCCATCGGCGTCTATAACGATGGGCGCGCGGCCGCCATAGGCCGCGAGCACATGGCGCAACAGGTCACGCGACACCTGGTCTCGGCCGAGACCCGGGCCTATGCCCACCGCGGCGACCTTGGGCAAGGCCATGCGGCCGTCCCACTCAATGACGTCCGCCCTGCCCCGGCCGGGCAGGCACATGGCCTCGGGCACGGCGGCCTGGAGCGGGATGTAGCACCTCTCGGCGCTTACGGTGGTGAGGAGCCCGCACCCGCCCCTGACGCATGCCCTCGAGGCGAGGATGGCGGCCCCCGACATGCCCTCGGACCCCGCGAAGAGGAGGGCGTGGCCCATGACGCCCTTATGGGCGAAGCGCGAGCGCGGCCGGATCATCTTGGCCGCCTCGGCATTGGTGGAATAGTACATGAAGGTCGGCGCCTCGTCAATTGCCTGCGCCGACAGCTTTATGTCGAGCACGTGCCACTTGCCCATGTACGGGGTGAGCTCGGGCAGGAAGAAGGCCATCTTGGGAAACTGGAACGAGAGGGTGTGCGCCGCGTGGACGATGGTGCGCGCGTCGGCGTCGAGGTAGCTCTCCTCATTACCGAGGCCGGAGGGGATGTCGACGCTCACGACCTCGCAATGGTGGCTGTTGACGTAACTCACCACCTCGGCCGCAGGCCCGTCGAGGTCGCGCTTGAGGCCGGTGCCGAAGAGCGCGTCGACCACGAGGACGCCTTGAGATATCTCCGGCTCGCCAACGTTCTCGTCAATTACGATCTCGGCGTTGCGCAGCCGCTCGAGGCAAGCCTCGTTGCACTCGCTGCGGAAACCCTTGTGGCCCGTGTATGTGTGGACATCGACGACCCACTCCTTGTCAATGAGCAGGGCCGCGAGCGCGAGGCCGTCCGCCCCGTTGTTGCCCGGGCCTGCCAGGACGACCACCCTGCGGCGCGTGTAGTGGTCCAAGATCCATTCGCACAGGGCCCTGGCCGCGCGGTCGATGAGCTGAATGTAGTCGATGCCCTGCAGCTCGGTCGTGCGGCGGTCGATGGCCTTGATGTCGTATATCGGGAAAAACTTTTTCACCGCAAAGGTAAGGTAAGTGTGCTTGTTTCTGTTCTTATTGGAAAAGGAGCCTGAAGGCCTCGGCGAGACGCCCCACCCTGCAAATCTCGATGCCGACGGAGAGCGCCCCCATTCTGGTGGACTGGGGGATGATGATGCGCGCGAATCCGAGCTTGTCGGCCTCGGCAATCCTCTGCTCTATCCGCGGGACTGGCCTTAGCTCGCCCGAGAGCCCAATCTCGCCGGCCATGCACGTCCCGCGGGGAATGGCCATGTCCGTGCTGCTGGAGAGTATCGCCGCCGCCACGGGCAGGTCGAGCGCCGTGTCGGTGACCTTGATGCCGCCGGCCAGGTTGAGGAAGACGTCCTTGGCCGCTATTTTGAAGCCCGCCCTGCGCTCCAGGACGGCGAGGAGCATGTTCATCCTCCGGACGTCGAAGCCCATGGCCGAGCGTTGTGGCGTGCCGTAGGCCGCTGTGGAGACGAGCGCCTGGGTCTCGATAAGGAAGGGGCGGACACCCTCCATCGCCGCCGCTATGGCCACCCCGCTGAGGTCGGACGCGTACTCGCCGAGCAGCATCTCGCTCGGGTTGGACACCTCGCGGAGTCCGTCGCTCATCATCTCGAAGATGCCTATCTCGTTGGTGGAGCCGAAGCGGT
>CAKVCS010000089.1 GCA_934725785.1 uncultured Bacteroidales bacterium
CAGGCCCCCCACAGGGCGAGCCTTCGCCATCCGTCAGGCGGAGCGACAGAGTCGAGCTTGAGGACGGTAAAAACGAAGACCCACGATATGACGAGGAAAAGGGGCTCGGAGTAGGTGAGGCTGCCGTATTGGACGAACCACAGGTTGCACGCCATGAGGAGCATCACGGCCAGCAGCAGAGGGCGCGACACCTCGCGCCTGAGGACAAGCCACGTGGCCAGCTGGCCGGCTATGACGAGGAAGAAGCTCGTCATCTTGAGCAAAATCAAGTTTATGCCGCCCGAGAGCCAAACAAAGAGCGAAAGGAAAATCGGATAGAGCGGGCCCTGGAAATTAGGGTAACGCCCGCGCTCGACGAAGTCTGCCGCCTTGCATATGTATCCGCTGTCGTCGCCCCCCTCGTTCATCCTCGCGTTGAAAAGGACGAGAGCCATGATGGCCGTGAGCAGGACTATGGCACAGGCAATGAGATCGGCGTGACGATCAACGAAAGAGGGTTCGCCGGCAAGAGGCGCTGCCAAGCTTTGTGTCTTTTTTGCGCTCATTTCATCATGTCTTTAATGCTGCCCATGTCCTTCTGCGCCAGCTTGTCTTGAGTCCGCGCGCAGTGGATGCCACGGTCGCGCATGGCCTTGCTCGCCCCGACGTCTTGCGAGCGGAAAGTGCCGTTTTTGCGCAGCAGTATGTTGATGGCCAAAAGAGCCATGCCTGCCGACAGGAGTACGAGGACTGCAATAAAAACCTTTGCCATAGAAGGGGAAAAATAAAAAATGGCCGCCGCGATGCCCTTAGCAAGGCGATGCACGCGAAGTTATTTAATTTTGTCATTCCAACAAACCAGGTCGCCCCACGTGCTCTCCATTTTGTCACAGGTTTGGAGTGACCTCCGATCCATCCTTGAGCAGGATGACGTGCTCAACCTCCTTGAACAGGTAGCTGCGCGTCTCGCCGCCTGGCAATGCGAGCGAGAGCCTGCCGTCGGGCGCGACGCTGTCAATGCGGGCCGTGAAGCGACCATTGCCGTCGGCGAAGTCGTGGCACATTCCATCGGCCCTGAAAAGCGCCGCCCAATAGTCTCGCATCACTATGGCGTCTTCGGCCGAGTCGACAAGGGTCATCCACGCGCTAATGGAGGTTACCAGGGAGCGGGCCATCGCGCCGATGCCCTCAGCGCGGCCCGTCAGCTGCCTTATGGAGACGGGGTTAGGGGCGTCAGAGTGGAAGGCGAGCTGATTGACATTCAGCCCGACGCCTATTATGGAGTCGGAAATGGCCCGACCGCAAAGCCTGTTCTCTATCAGGATGCCCGAGAGCTTGCGTTCGCCTACGTATATGTCATTGGGCCACTTAATCTTAAGAGCTGGCCACAGCCGCCTGGGCAGCACCCCGCGGACCGTGTCGACAACAGCGAGCGAGACAGCCATAGAGATGATGAACTGCCTGTCGACGCTCACCTCGCGCGGCCTGACGTATACAGATATGAGCAAGTTGCTCCCCGGCTCGCTCTCCCAGCCGTTGCCAACCTGCCCACGGCCGCGGGTCTGGAAGTCGGCCCTTATGGCCGTAAGAGGGTCGGTCACCTCGCCGCGGTCAACCATCTGACGCAGCTCATCGCTCGTGGACCGCAGCTCCTTGAAATTCCTTATCTCCATAGGGTTGACGGCATGCTTACTTGGCGTCAGAGCGCCCCCTTGGTGCTGGGCAGCTGGAAGTTCTCAATGTCTCGGGCCTTGGCCATCTTGATGGATCTGGCGAGAGCCTTGAAAATTCCCTCAATCTTGTGATGCTCGTTCTGCCCCTCGGCCTTGATGTTGAGATTCATCATAGCGGCGTCGGAGAGGCTTTTGAAGAAGTGGAGGAACATCTCGGTAGGCATCTCGCCAATCTTCTCGCGGTGGAACTCGGCGTCGAAGACGAGCCATGGCCTCCCTCCGAAGTCTATCGCAACTTGGCAGAGGCAGTCGTCCATGGGCAGGCAGAAGCCGTATCGGCCAATGCCTCTCTTGTCGCCAAGAGCCTTGCGTATGGCCTCGCCGAGAGCGAGGGCGGTATCTTCAATGGTGTGATGCTCGTCGACTTGGAGATCGCCTTTGACTTTGACCGTGAGATCGGACGAAGAGTGCTTGCCAATCTGCTCGAGCATATGGTCGAAGAAGCCGAGGCCGGTTGAGATGTCGCACTTGCCAGTGCCGTCAAGGTCGAGTCGCACGTAGATGTCGGTCTCCTTGGTCGTCCTCCTCAGCTCGCCAATTCGCCTTCCCCCGTATATAATCTCCGCCGCCTCGTCCCAAGAGGAGACGTAGGCCACGGTGTCGTCGGCCTCGGCGGGTCTGGCCGAGAAGCTGTTAGAAGGGTCCTTGCTGGTGATGTCGGGGTTGGCGAGAATGACGGCTCGGCAGCCGAGATTGCGGGCCAGCTGCGCATCGGTCTCGCGGTCCCCGATGACGTAGCTGCCGGCCAGATCGAGCTCGCCGGCCTTTGCGGCCTCGACATACTCGGAGAGCATGCCTGTGCCTGGCTTGCGATTGGGATGGTTGTCCTCAGGGCAGTGGCAGTCGATGTGTTGCGCATCAAATGTCACACCCTGGTCGGCGAACGTCTTCATGACGAAATCGTGGATGGGTCGGAAAAGGCTTTCGGGATAGGCCTCGGATCCGAGCCCGTCTTGGTTGGAGACGAGGGCGAACTCGAAGTCCGTATGCCTCCTCAGGAAGCTCAGGCACCTGATGGAGCCGGGCACGAACTCCACGTCTTGCAGGGAGCGCACCTCCTCGGTTGGCGGCTCCTTGATGAGAGTTCCGTCGCGGTCGATGAAAAGCAAACGCCTCATTATGTGATGTTTATTCTTGTTTTACAGATGCGTGCATCGGCCTCAATGGCTTGCAGAGCCATTGAGGCGGACGGGGGCGGGGGAGATGGTCAGAGAGCCTTGAGCTTTGAGAGCAGCTCGTCATTCTCGGCGGGCGTGCCTATGGTGATGCGTATGCATCCGGCGCACAGGCTCACCCGGTTCCTGTTCCTGGTTACTATGCCGTCAGCGAGCAGTGCCCGGTATGCTGCGTCGGCGTCGTCGACCCTGACGAGGACGAAGTTGGCATCGGTGGGGTAGACGTGGCGTATAATCTTAAGGCTCTCAAGGCCCTTGACGACCCTGTCGCGCTCGGCGAGAATCTCATTGACCCTCCGCCTCACGTCGTCGGCCCTGTCGAGCGCCCGTCCCACCTCCTCTTGCGTCAGGGTGTTGACGTTGTATGGGTACTTGACCTTGTTGAAGATGGATATGGCCTCCTCGCTGGCGAATGCCATTCCGCACCTCACGCCGGCCAGCCCCCACGCCTTGGAGAAGGTCTGGAGGACGATGAGCCTCGGGTGGCTGTCAAGCTCCTGGAGCCAGCCGGGTTGCGAGGCGAAGTCGATATACGCCTCGTCGATGACCACGATGCCGCCAAACTCCTCAAGGACCTTGCGGACCTGAGCCTCGGGCAGACTGTTGCCCGTGGGGTTGTTGGGCGAGCACAGCCAGGCGACTTTGGTGTTTGAGTCGGCCTCCGACAACAGGGCGTCGGCGTCGAAGCCGAAATCGGCAGACAGCATGGCCGTGCGGTACTCCACATCGTTGGTGTCGGCCGCCACCCTGTACATCCCGTAGCTGGGCTCAATGGCCACCACATTGTCAACACCAGGTCGGCAGAAAATGCGGTAGATGAGGTCAATGGGTTCATCAGAACCGTTGCCGAGCATTATTTGGCCCGGCCTCACTCCTTTCAGGGCGGCTATCTTTTCCTTTATTGCCACCTGCAGCGGGTCGGGATAGCGGTTGTAGACGCCATAGGGGTTCTCGTTCGCGTCAAGAAAGACCCTCGCGTCGCCCTTGAACTCGCTGCGTGCGCACGAATAAGGGGCCATGCGCATTATGTTCGGGCGCACCAGATCTTTAAGTTCGCTGTTGTTCATCTCTTGAGGAGTGGGTTGTGGTTGAAAATTGTTTATGGCGTGCGCTCATCAGCCTTTGCGCATCCTATGCTCGACGGCCTCGCGGCGGAAACGCATGGCGGCCTCGTGGGCAGTCAGCTGCTCGTTGTGCGCCATAATCTCGACAGTCGGCGCGATGTTCAAGACGCCCTCGGCCGAAATCTCCTGATAGGTCATCTTCTTGCGGAAGCTGTTGAGGTTTACGCCGCTGTAGGCGTGTGCGTATCCGCTGGTGGGCAGGGTGTGGTTGGTCCCGCTGGCGTAGTCTCCGGCGCTCTCGGGCGTGAAGTGCCCGAGGAATATGGAACCCGCGTTGCGGATCTTGTCGGCGAAGTCCCGCGGATTCTCGGTCTGGATGATCAGATGCTCGGGGGCGTACTCGTTGGTGAGGTCCACCACGTCGTCAATATCCCTGACCACTATTATCTTGGAGTGCGAGAGGCTCTTTTCCGTCAGCTCGCGTCGGCTCAGCTCGTCGAGCTGCCTCTCGACCTCGGCGTTGACCTGCTCGGCCAAGTCGGGGCACGACGTGATGAGCAGGGCCTGGCTGTCGGCCCCATGCTCCGCCTGACTGAGCAGATCGGCAGCGACGAAGCGGGGGTTTGCCGTCTCATCGGCAATCACTTCGACCTCCGAGGGGCCGGCGGGCATGTCAATGGCCACCTGCCCGAGGCTCACGAGCTGCTTGGCGCAAGTGACGAACTGGTTGCCCGGCCCGAAAATCTTGTAGACCCGCGGCACGCTCTGCGTGCCATAGGCCATGGCTGCAATGGCCTGCACGCCCCCTATCTTGAAGAGCTTAGAGACCCCGGCCACCTTGGCGGCGTAGGCCACGACGGGGTTCACAGTGCCGTCGGCGCGCGGTGGCGTGCACATCACGACCTCGGGGCAGCCGGCTATGGCCGCCGGGACGGCAAGCATGAGCACCGTGGAGAAGAGGGGCGCTGTCCCGCCCGGGACGTAGAGGCCGACCTTGTCGATAGGCACCGCCCTCTGCCAACAGCGGAC
>CAKVCS010000090.1 GCA_934725785.1 uncultured Bacteroidales bacterium
CTTCATCCCCCTCGGGTGGTAGTCCTTGTAGTTGTCGCGGTGGTAGGTCTCCTGGAAGCAGATGACTCCGTTGACGCCCTCGCGCGCCAGGCGCGTGTAGTCATCGGCCGAGAGTGGCATGACCTCTATCTTTATGTTCGAGAAGTATTTGCGGGCAATGCGGACGGTCTCGGCAATGTAGTCCACGCCGGCCTTGGCGGGGTTCTCGCCCGTCACGAGCAGGATGTTCTCGAACGGGCCGAGCCTCTTTATCGCCTTATACTCGTTCTCGACCTCCTCCATGGTCAGTATGGTGCGCTTCATGGGGTTCTGCACGTGGAACCCGCAGTATACGCATGAGTTTGTGCACGAGTTTGTCGTGTAGAGTGGGATGAACATCTGTATGGTCTTGCCAAACCGCTCGAGCGTGTATTTTTGGCTCAGGCGTGCCATGCTCTCGAGATACGGCTCGGCGGCGGGCGATATGAGCGCCATGAAGTCGTCCACGTCGCATCGCTTCTTGCCAAGCGCGCGGAGGACGTCGGCCTCCGTGGAGCCGTATATCTTGTCAGTGGTCTCCTCCCACGATATTTTCAGTAGTTCGTCAGAAAACATCTTCCCTTCTGGTTTATGTCATGTTAACAGTTCTTGCCCATTTTGCGCATGTCGCGGCTTATGCGCATGGCGCAGAAGTTGGGTCCGCACATTGTGCAGTATTCGCCGTCCTGGTGTCCGCCGGCCTTGAAGTACTCCAGCGCGCGCTCGGGGTCGAGGCTCAGGTTGAACTGGTCTTTCCATCGGAACTCGAAGCGAGCGCGGCTTAGCGCGTCGTCCCGCAGGGCTGCGCCGGGGTGTCCCTTGGCCAGGTCGGCGGCGTGGGCGGCTATCTTGTACGTCACCACGCCCGTCCGCACGTCCTCCTTGTTCGGCAGCCCGAGGTGCTCCTTGGGCGTCACGTAGCAGAGCATGGCCGTCCCGAGCCAGCCTATTATGCTGGCGCCTATGGCGCTCGTTATGTGGTCATAGGCGGGGGCTATGTCGGTCACGAGCGGGCCGAGGGTGTAGAACGGCGCTTCGTGGCACTTCTCTATCTGCCTCTCCATGTTCTCGCGTATCTTGTGCATCGGGACGTGGCCTGGGCCCTCTATGAAGGCCTGGACGTTCTTGGCCCACGCCCGCTCGACGAGCTCGCCCATGGTGTCCAGCTCGGCGAACTGCGCGCGGTCGTTGGCGTCGTGGGTGCAGCCGGGCCGCAGGCCGTCGCCGAGCGAGAGGGCCACGTCATATTGGGCGCAGAGGTCGCATATGTCGTCAAAGTGCTCGTAGAGGAAGCTCTCCTTCTGGTGGTATCGGCACCATGTGGATATTATCGATCCGCCACGGCTCACCATGCCCGTGAGCCTGTCGTCGGCCAGGCCTACGTTCTTGAGCCGTATGCCGCAGTGGATGGTGAAGTAGTCCACACCCTGCTCGCATTGCTCCACGAGCGTGTCGCGGAACAGCTCCCACGTCAGGTCCTCGGCCTTGCCGTGGACTTTCTCCATGGCCTGGTACATTGGCACGGTGCCAACAGGCACGGGGCAGTTGCGGACTATCCATTCGCGGGTCTCGTGTATGTTGTCGCCCGTCGAGAGGTCCATGAGCGTGTCGCCGCCCCATTTGCAGCTCCACACGGCTTTCTCAACCTCCTCGTCTATGCTGCTCGTGGTTGCCGAGTTGCCTATGTTGGTGTTTATCTTGACCAGGAAGTTGCGGCCTATTATCATGGGTTCGGCCTCGGGGTGGTTGATGTTGGCGGGCAGGACGGCGCGACCCGCGGCTATCTCGTCGCGCACGAACTCGGGCGTTATGTGAGTGTCTATGCCCAGCTCGGCGCAGTTCATGTTCTCGCGTATGGCCACGTATTCCATCTCGGGCGTCACTATGCCCTGCTTGGCGTACCACATCTGGGTGACATGCGCGCCCTGCTTCGCCCTGAGCGGCTGCTGTATGTGCTCGAACCTCAGGTGGTCCAGGCTCTTGTCGGCAAGGCGGGCGCGACCGTACTCCGAGCTCAGCTCGGCGAGCCTCTCGACGCCGCCGCGGCTCTCAATCCACGTCTCGCGCAGGCGGGGCAGGCCTTTCTTGAGGTCTATGCTGGCATCCTTGTCGCCGTATGGGCCGCTGGTGTCGTATATCAGCACGGGGGCGTTCTCGCGCCTGTGCTCCGTGCCGTCGTCGTCAACCGTGACCGTGGGGGTCAGGCTTACGCGGCGCATGCCTACGCGCAGGTCGGGGTAAATCTTACCCGGCATGTATATCTTCTCGCTGTTGGGGAATGTTATCTTTATGTTCTCGTTCATCTTCTCTGTTACGTTAAAAACGTTGCACGGGTTGGTGAATGCGCTTCTTTAAGCCATCCCAGATTTCCCTCCCTTTAGTTGAGGAATGACGTCAGCGGGCTGCTTGCCTCGACGGTGTCCGACACGGCCCCGAGGCCGGCCTCGTAGGCCTTACGCCCGGCCACCACGGCCTCCTTGAAGGCCTCTGCCATCTGCTCCGGGTTAGTCGCCACGGCTATGGCCGTGTTTACCAGCACGGCGTCGGCGCCCATCTCCATGGCGGCCGCGGCATGGCTGGGGGCGCCTATGCCGGCGTCGACAACCACTGGCACTGAGCTCTGCTCTATTATCATGCGCAGGAAGTCCTCCGTCCGGAGCCCCTTGTTCGTGCCTATGGGCGCGGCCAGTGGCATCACTGTCGAGGCGCCAGCCTCCTCGAGGCGTTTGCAGAGTATGGGGTCGGCCTGGCAGTACGGCAGCACCCTGAATCCGAGCTTGACCAGCTCCTCGGTGGCTTTGAGCGTCTCTATGGGGTCCGGCAGCAGGTTGCGCGGGTCGGGGTGGATCTCCAGTTTGAGCCACTCGGTGCCGAAGGCCTCGCGGCTGAGCTTTGCCGCGAATATCGCCTCCTCGGCCGTGCGCACGCCGCTCGTGTTGGGCAGCAGCTGGATGCCGGGGGCTTTGATGTGCGACAGCATGTCGTCCGATTGGCTGTTCTGGGTGTCTATGCGCTTCATTGCCACCGTCACCATCTCGCTGCCCGAGGCTGCGATGGCCTTGCGCATCGTCTCGTTGCTGCTGAACTTGCCTGTGCCCAGGAATAGGCGGGATGTGAACTCCCTGCCCGCGATTGTCAGTTTTGTCATGTCTGTTATATTCCATAGCCGCCTGCGGCGAGCGTGGGTGCGCGCCGTCGGACGGGGTTGCGTTATTTTGTATTAGTTTTTGGGGGGCATCGAAAAGAACGCCCGGCGCTGACGGGGTGGGGGCTATCCGCCGCTGGCGGCCTTGATTATCATGACCTTGTCGTTCTCGCTAAGTCTTTTGTCTTTCCACTCAGCCCTCGGCACGATGTCCATCCCTATGGCGACGGCCACTCCGTCAGCGGGCAGACCCAGCTGCGTCACGAGGTCGGCCACAGTGGCCCCACCGAAGTCGAGGCCTTTGTCGTTAACTGTAATGTGCATATCCTCTCTTTTTATGGTTTCTTGTCGGCGGTTGGTGGACATCAGAGAGGGTGGTGGAAAATCCGTGCGCGTCGTTTCTGTTCGATCGTCGTCAGACATACGTTCCCTACGGCAGCATTACCTGCGTCAGGTCATCAGGGTATAATCTCAGCCGGGCGTTCTCGGCACCCCTCGTCGTCTCGTCCTACTCGCTGTCCGCGAATATACTCTTTTTGCGTCAAGGGTGTTCCCCTCACTTGGCCACAATCTTCATTGCGCATTTGCGCGCGCCAGCTGTAACTTTAATGGCGTACAGCCCGGCCGGCAGTGTCATCTTGGTTTCCGAGGCGCCGTGAAGCGCGTGGCTGGTCACGGTCTCCCCGCCCATGCCGAAGACCTCCACTGTCGCCTCTTCGCCCTCTGCCATCCCGTGTATGGTTACCGTCACCTCCTCGCCGGCTTTGGCTGGCGACGGGTGTGCCGTGGCGCGCAATTTTCCGCCAGCGTCTTCGCCCGCCGTCATTGGGCAAGCTTGTTTCGTCGTGCCGTCGGCAAGGGTCAGTGTGACGGAGTATTCGGCTTTAGGCAGGCGATACGCATGGTAGTATTGTCTTGTGGCCTGTTCTATCGGGCTGCCGTCGGCTGTCCACTGGTACGCGGTGTAGAGGTCTTGGCTGTTGTCGACTATCAGAGTGTTGCCAAATTTCAGGTGTATTATGCCTTCTATGCAGTCTTTTTGCGGGGGCGGGGTGGTCGCGGGCGTTATTTTGAAGCTTGCCACCCGCCATTCGCCATCTTCGAGCGTGTAGTTTACGTTTTTCGCCGTCAGGCGGTATCGCACGTCATACTCGCCCGGCTCGGGTCTCACCTGGCTCGCGTCTATCTCCTCCACCGCCAGCCCGGGGTCTTCCGCGCCTTGCGGCAGGTTGTCCGCCTCGGGCATAGTTACCTTGCCAAGCCTCGTGGTGCCGTCCGCCTCGCGCGGGGCTATGGATATGCCCCCCGAGACGCGCAGCGCGAGTTTCGCCACGTCTATGCTGAAGTTTTTGCGCGACTCGTCATAGCCCACCACCACCGGTCCCTTGGCGGGGTCGAGGATGTCGTTGCCGAGTTTGAATGAGACCACGGTGACGCGGTGCGTCCCGGCTGGCAGGAGGTCGTAGTTGTACAGCAGGTTGTTCTCGTCCCCGTCTATGCGCGCCTCTATGCGGCCCACCTCCATGTTCGTGACCCCGTCCTCTTCGTACTCAACTCTCGCGTCCGTGCGGTAGTCCGCGGCGTCGCCATATGTTATGGAAACGCTCTCGTCCTCCTGCCCGTTTATTGTTATCCTTGGGGTGTTCCGGCATACTCGGCCGCAGTCGTCACAATATGTGAATATCCCGTCTATGTCAGTCTTGACCCCGTCTTTGCTTACGAATGTGATGTTTGAGTATACGGGCATCGACTCTTCGTAGCTCTTTGGGTATGATG